>CALKDJ010000192.1 GCA_938084195.1 uncultured Methylophilaceae bacterium | reverse complement strand
TGAACTTTTACGAATACCTAATTGAGTGTTTGTATTCACTTGAGAATAATATTTTGCTAAAGGATATCCAGATATTTCTCTTTGACCTGCAATTGGTTTTGAAAATTGTATTGTGGCAGTTTTATTATGTAAAATTTCAATCGGTGATGGTGTTTTTGTAGAATCTACTATATTGTTTACATAGTTTTTAGTTATAGTGAAGTCTGGACCTTCTTCTTTATCAGGCGTTGGATTTGGTGTTTTTATATTTGCTAAATTTGATTTTAAATCTACTAATCCCATTGTTATTCTCTATTAATCAGTTGGAAATAAGGATAAAAGACCTTTTGATGCAGCAGCTCCTTTTCCTGTATTGTCTGCTGTTGTCGTAGTCTGTTGATGTATTGCGTTCAATACTTCTATTTGACTTCCCATATTTTGACTAATTACACCTGATGGTCCAGCTGAAGTTCTATTTCGTACTAATCTTGATAATTCTTCAACATTTACTCCAACACTTTCTGCTAATGCTTTTCTTTGTATAACATTCATTTTATTGAATTCAGACTCACCACCGACTTGTTTCAATACTTCTTTTAACATTCCTTCTTGGTCACCAGTTATTGCTAATTGACGAGCTCTATCAAGATTTATTTGTCTACCAAGTAATAATGAGGCTTCTAATTGTTTTTCTATTGATTGTTCAAAATCAAGTAAATTATTTGATATATTTGCAACAGCACTCATACTCAACCCAAGTTTTCTAGCTTGAATTCCTGCTCTTATTAAATTATCACCACCATCTCTAGCGTATTGAGCAAAAAACAATGCATTGTCAGCTATATCTTTAAACACTGCACCTGGTGCTACACCAGCTTGTTTTATTAAGGCAGAAGTAATCTTTGCCTGATTTAATAAAGTCTCTCTACTTGAATCACTTATAGCTTCTTGTAATGCAATCACTCTTGCAGTTTCACTAGCTGTTGCACCTGTGAATAATTGTGCTTTTGCTAAATTTAGTACAAACTTATTTGTTGCTTGGTCAATACCTCCAAAATTTTCTCTTATGGCGTTGAATGAATTTTTAATATCGTCAGCTTCTAATCCAAATAGTTTACCTTGTAACGCTAAGAGTTTAAATCTACCCTCTAATATTACTGCTTGAGCGGCTGATACTCCTAAATCTTTTCGAGTTTGAGCAAGCACTTTATTTAGTTTTGCAAAAGACAGAACTATCGCTGCAATGATACCAGCAATAAATACATATGGATTAGCTTTAGCCACTAAATTAAACAATCTACCTGCTGCAATTAACTTTTTAAATCCAGCCAATCGCTGTTTAACATTTCCAACCAAATCTTTAGCCAAATTTAAAGCTTGAACATCTAATTTATCACTTTTAACTTTTTCTTTTTTTGTTTTTTCATTATAATCAGCCGCTTTTTGAGCTGCTACTAAAGACAGACTCTCAACTTTAAATATTTTATTAACTTTTTGGTCTATCTTATCATACGTATCAAGTTGGTTTTTTAGTTCTTGACCTATATCACGTAAATCATCACGTGTACCCCATTTTTCTGCTTGAAATCCTTTACCTTTGGGCATCTTACTTTATACCTGCTTTTTTCCACAAATCTTTTTTGTATTTTTCTCTTTTTGATGGAGACATAGATTTTAGATGTTTTTCCATATCACCAGCTAATTTCCAAGCTCGATTTAATAATTCACCTGCTTTTGGGTCTTTTTTACCCATATCTTTAGCAACTTGTTTTCCGGCCTGGGTTGCGATTCTACCAAACATTTTATCGAGAAAACCTTCAATAAGTTCTGGTGTTAATTTTTTGTATTTTGCCATTTGAATCTCCGTATTGAATATAATGAGTCAATAATAAATATCAATAAAGCATAAATTTATCTATTACTAGGTTTGTTCTGCTTATTTAATTCTTTTTTGAGTTCTTCTGCTTCGTTTTTATAAAAAGTTTCTAATCTCTTTAAATAAAAAGTGCGAAGATACACTGGTAGGTTGTAGGCTTCATCAAATGTGAACCCACCTTTTGAGTTTAGTATTATTTGAAATATTTCTTCGTGTATTTGAAGTTTATACTCCGGCGGTAGGCCAAAAAAATCGTAAGGTTATAGGAACCTCGACCACCGTTTCCTCTCCGGCTTCATTAACTATTGTTGTCTTCATTTCAACATCAGGTGTAATTTTGCCTAAATACTCTCTGAAAACTAACGAATCTCTTGATAGAAATTCATTATCAACAAAATTATTTATATGAGCTTTTTCTCGTTTTCCATCGACTGCTAAAATCATTAATTTTAAACGAGTTGTTAATTCACCCACATAATCTTTAGAAACTTTTGTTCTTGCTTTTAATTCAGATTCAATTTGTTTTTCATCATTTCCATCTAATAACTTAAAAGTAATAACTCTTTTACTATTTGGTAATTCAAATTCAAATTCATTAGTGCCTTTTGGAAACTTAGAAAAATCTATTTTTACTGGTTCAAGTTCTGATAAATCTACTGAGTGTTCTTTACCATCATAAGTAAATTTATAATCTTTACCATAACCAAGTATTCTTGATGCTACCATTATGGCATTCTTATCACCAACTAACATATCATCAAGATTAATTGATTTATCTACAACCAAAGACTCTAATAATTTATCAATTACCGTACCTTGTTGTATTAGATTTTGAGAAGTAAGAATATCTTCTTCCTTTGCGGTCATATATTTTATCTCTACTTTTCCACTTGATAGTGGATGACCTTCAAAGTAGAAATACCCTTTAGATGGTAACTCTACCATCTCAGTAGGGAATTTGTATTCAGCCATAAATGACTCCTTTGTGATTAAATTTTAATAACCAATTATAAATATAACTGTTTTG
>CALKDJ010000191.1 GCA_938084195.1 uncultured Methylophilaceae bacterium | reverse complement strand
CGGGAAATTCACCAACCATAAGACTGAGCAGGTCTGCTTTTGAATGAAGAGCTAAATCTTTAAAGTCTACTTTTGATGTAAACCCTAATTTTTTTGAAAGATAAACTAATATTTTAGCTACTCTAAGCGCCCGATCGTGTTGTGTGCCAAGCTTATTATGGTAAATAATAGAACTTAGGTTTTCAGAGAATTTTTTTAAAGTATAAGCTTTATCTTTGTTATAAAAAAACTCTGCATCAGCTAGTCTCGGCCTTATAACTTTTTCATTACCATGAATAATATGTTTTGTATTCTGAGGATTTATATTTGATACTATGACAAAATAATTAGTTAACTCATTTTTCTTGTTAAGGATTGGAAAATACTTCTGATTCGACTTCATAGTTAGAATCAAACATTCTTGGGGAATCTTTAAAAATCTTTTCTCGAATTGGCCGATTAGGATATTTGGCATCTCAACTAATGAAGTTACCTCATCTAATAAACTATTATCTTCAAGAGCATGAAAATCTGCATTTATTTTACTTACATTGTAAGCAATATCATCCGCTATCTTCTTTTTTCTTTCCTCAAAGTCGACCTGTACAGAGCCTGTTTCAAGCATAATTTTTTGATAATTATCTGCATGCTTAATCTCAATAATATTTTCTTTAGATGAGAAGCGGTGACCAATGGTGTGATGAGAGGATTGCAATCCCATGCATTCAACATTAACAATCGAATCACCATAAATCACCATTAGGTTTGTCATTGGCCTTACAAAATTTACAGTTGTCCATCCATCCTTTAACTGATAACTCATTAGTTTTTTAATTGGTAAACTTTCTAAGCTATGGCTTAAAATTATTGGGATTTCTTGGAAAATCTTTTTACCTTGAATTTCTTTTTCTATGAAGAGATTGCTTTGATTTTTTTCTTCCATAGTCTGAATTTTATTTAATGCAGACAGATCTTCTCCAAGAGAGATTAATTTTTTTTCTAAAGCATTTGTTGGATTGCCTTTATCATCAAAACCAATAGATGCTGGCATAAGTTTTATAACTTTTTTTTCGATTGCACCTTGAAAAGAAACATCCTTTACTAATACCCCTAGTCTTCTTGGGGTAGAAAAAACTTCGTAATTAATATCCTTACTAAGCCCCAAATTATGAATGGACTCAGAAATATTTTGTGCAAATACCTCAGCTAAGGATTTCTGCGAGAGAGGGGGCAATTCTTCGGTTAGAATTTCTACAAGTAGATTATTTTTTTGCATTTTTTTCCATTGCCTCCATTACTTCCCTGGCATGAATCTTTTCAGCAAGTGGAAAACCTAAAACCATCCTACTGTCTAAATATGCTTTAGCAACATCCCGTGAAATATTACGAATTTTAGCAATATATTCAGCTCTTTCAGTAACACCAATTACGCCTCGCGCATCTAATAAATTAAAAGTATGAGCAGCTTTTAATACCTGCTCATAGGCAGGAAGGGGTAATTTTTTTTGGACTAAGTATGATGCTTGTTTTTCATAAGCATTAAAAGAGGTCAGCAAGAAATCCGGATTACTATGCTCAAAATTATAGGCACTTTGTTCTATTTCATTTTGTAGAAAAACATCCCCGTAGCTCACATCATCATTCCACTTAATATCATAGACACTATCTACCTCTTGAACATACATTGCCAAGCGTTCTAAACCGTAGGTAATTTCGCCCGTAATAGGCTTACATGTTATGCCGCCTACTTGCTGAAAATAAGTAAATTGGGTTACTTCCATACCATTTAACCAAACCTCCCATCCAAGTCCCCATGCACCTAAAGTTGGATTTTCCCAATTATCCTCAACGAACCGAACATCATTTTCTTGAAGATTAAATCCAAGGTATTCTAGTGAATTTAAATATATGTCTACTATATCTTCTGGCGATGGTTTAAGTGCAACTTGAAATTGGTAATAGTGCTGCAGACGATTGGGATTTTCTCCATAGCGACCGTCCTTTGGTCTTCGACTTGGTTGCACATATGCAGCTTTCCATGGTTCAGGACCCAAGGATCTTAAAAAAGTAGCTGTATGAGAGGTGCCCGCTCCTACCTCCATGTCATAGGGCTGGATTAAAGTACAGTTTTGTGCAGCCCAGTAAGATTGAAGTTTAAGAATAATTTCTTGAAATGTAAGTGCCATAATAATGATTTATAAAGTAAGTATGCATTTTACTGCTTTTTCAGTTTACATTAAAGCTTACTTCTTGCTAATTTTTCTTTTCAATAGACAATAAAGTAATATCAGAAAAGATAAAATTACAATTGGAAAATTACCATATTTTATATATGGTGTCTCACCCCTATAACCTTGAACGTAACCGTGGAGAGTATCTTCTTTAAAAAGTGGAAGCTGCTTAACTAATTTACCATCAGTATTGATAATTGCAGTAGCACCTGTATTTGTTGCTCTAACCATCATCCTTCCTGTTTCAATAGCTCTTGCCTGAGATATTTGTAGATGTTGTTGTGATGCAATAGATTCTCCATACCAGGCGTCGTTACTTAGATTGACTAAAATATTAGCTTCCGGCAAAGGTTTAATTATTTCGTTACCAAAAACATCTTCATAGCAAATATTGATAGCAATTTTATTACCCTCTATTGTGAGGGGTTTCTGGTTTTTGGGTCCTCTTGATATGTCATTGAATGGAATGTTCAACCAATTTTCGTAAACAAACTGTAAAATTGTTTTGAACGGAATAAATTCTCCAAAGGGCACTAGGTGATATTTTTGATATTTTTGGTTACCATGGATACCGACTGATATAGCACTATTGAAATAATCTCCTTCGTCTTTCTCGATGACCCCATATAGAATATTTCCGTTATTCTTTTTTGCATGTTGGCTTAGTCTTTCACGAAATTGATTTGGAATATTTTGTTGAAGAACAGGAATCGAGGTCTCAGGAAGAATGATTAGAGATGCAGTTGAATTTTCTATCATCTTTATATATTTATTAAAGCTTTCCTTGATATAAGCATTGTCCCATTTTTTATCTTGAGAAATATTACCTTGTACTAAACTAATTGATATTGGTTCTCCTTGCGGAGTTGTCCATTTGACTTTTTTTAAAAGATAGCCGCCAAACCAAATACTTATGATTATTAAAATAAGTAGTAGCCGTGACATATTTTGTTTAGTGACTATAGTTTTGTAACAGATCATTACAGTAAGAAGAATTAAAAAGGTAACACCGTGAACCCCAATAATAGCGAAATATCCTGATAGGGGACTATCATAAATCTGGCTATATCCATAGGATAGCCAAGGAAACCCAGTAAAAATAAAACTTCTAATCCATTCTATGATGGTAAATAGGGCAGGAAGAAACAATATTGAAAATCTGTATTTTAATGAACATAATGGTATAAAAAAAAATGATAAAAATAAACAAAATAAAAAGGTTGAAAGGACTGCTAAAAATGATGGCATTTGTCCATAAATGTTTAAGCTTATATATATCCAATACAAACCAGCTAAGAAAAAACCTAGACCAAAACTTATTGAATGCATGTAGGGATACAAATTATTTTTATGATTAATCAGTAAAAATAATAAAAGCGTAAAAAGTGGAAATAAATAAAGGTTAAAAGGAGAAAAACCTAAGATGGAGATCGATCCTAGAAAAACAAATAAAAGTGGGAGTGATATTATCTTTAAGATTGATGTACAACTAGTCATAAGTTAATTGTACATCGGTAAATAAACTCTTGAAATCTAAAACAGAGTGTCCGGTTTTTTTATTTCGTATTTTTGACCTTCAATCACTGATTTTTCATCAACATCGTTCATAAAAACAACTTCTTCTACAAATCCATCTATGATATCTAGCTCTGTCGTTGGGAAATACTTCCCACCTTCATCTGTATTCAGGTTGTGATAATACCAAGTGCTTGCAATTACTTCTTTTGAAGATTTCATTTTAATATCAATTTTTTTTGCCGGCTCTCCAAGAATTTCTATTATTTCATCAGTAGTAAGTAATCCTATGATGTCCACAAACTCCCAATAGGGAGTGGGTATTTCAGTAATAAGTGGGGCAGGGTTATCTGTTTTATTTTCGGGATGATTTTCGCCAAAAGCCCAACTTGTCGCAAGAACTAGTATTAAGAATAT
>CALKDJ010000190.1 GCA_938084195.1 uncultured Methylophilaceae bacterium | reverse complement strand
AAAAGCAAGTGATTATGGAGTTCCGCAACATAGGGAACGTGTATTTATAATTGGTAACAGAATTGGAAAAGAAAACCCTTTTCCTGAGTACACCCATGGATTACAAAATGATTTATTTAATCCTAAATTAAAACCTTACGTCTCAACAAACAAGGTCATTGAACATTTAGCAAAAATAAGAACTCGAGATAAACCTTTTCAATTAGGCAATAAAACCATTCACAACCATGTAGCAAGAACTAATGTTAGTGATACATTTTGGGGTAGAAGGCACAAGGTAGATCAGCATGATATATGTGACTATTTAAAAAGTTGGAGAAAAATTAGTGGATGGTCTACCAAAAAAATAGATGAACACTTTGGCTATGCGCATACAGCAGGTCACTGGTTTAGAAAAGATAACAACTCAGGATCTATACCTAATCCAGAAGATTGGATGGCATTAAAAAAATTACTAAAATTTGATGACACATACGACAAGCAAGTTACAGAACTTGAAGAAAAAACTATCGTATTTGAGCAATCATTAAGAATTAGTAATTGGGAGGAACCAAGTGATACTATTACAGCTACTGGACCTGAAATTCATCCCAACAGAAAAAGAAGAATGAGTGTGAGAGAATGTGCAATCATCCAAACTTTTCCTGATGAATTTATTTTTGAAGGTGCTATAGGGAGTATGTATAAACAAATAGGGAATGCGGTACCAGTTACTTTGGCATTTAAAATTGGGCAAGCAATAAAGAAATCACTATAAAAAAAACTATATGGAACTTGAAGAAAAAATAGAAGAGTTAGAACTTAAATATTTAAATAAGTATTATTATTTTTTAAAGTTCACCATTGATGAAATTCTTGAGGGCCTTAAGACTCGAGAAAAGATAAAAAATGACTGGAAAGGACTTTATGGGACGAAAATAAGTGATTTTGCAACAGGTGCAGAGAGGGTTATCTATGCTTTACTTAACGGAAAAGGCATAGGAATCCCAAATTCTGCTCCAGTAGGCAGTGATCTTTTTTTTGAAGTAAGTGATGCATTTATTCATATAGATCTTAAAACAGTTGGAGCATCTCTTTTAGGCAAAACTAATATTGGAGATTTTGCAAAGGATATTTTTGTTGGGACTAATCAAAACTCATATTCTAATAATATGATAGTAAAAGAAGGTAAAAAAGATGAATTTTCAAGGCCTTATACATCTCATCTGCCCCCTATTTACAATAGAACAAACAAAAATTCCAAGCCTTGTTTAACCTACTTCATATCTATGCTCTATGATAAAGATGATCTGGAAACGCTTGTTATAAATATTCTTTGCATGCCAAACGGTGAATTAAATAAAATTTACCAACACAGACCCCTTAAAGCTGGAAAGAATGATGATAAAACAAGATTTAACTTTTCTAGAACATCGGTCTTTGAATTATTAAATAATGAAAAAAGAGTAAAAATTGTTTACTTTAAAGAAGATATGAATAAAAAATATTTAAAGTTATTAAGCTGGCAACACGAACTATATAAAGAACAAAATTAAATATTATTTTGGGAGAATTCTTCTTTAAAATTCTCATAATTATCTCTGTGTATAGTTTTTAAATCATCAAATTTCATCATTCTTTTCTCCAATATGAGGCTTTATTTAACCTCTTATTAGAAAGGTAGAGTGAGATTAGGAAGGTTACTTATTTAGCAAGCTACTTATCTGCTCCTTAAGCCTAGCCCTAGACCCTAAATCCATTGCTCTTTGTCCAGTCACCATACTTCCATATATGATTTTTATGCCATCAACCCAAACATCCATTGAAGAGTTAATCTCATTTTTTTTGAATAATTCTTTTGAAAGAATCTTGGATGTTAATGCATTACAAACAACAATTACCTTTGGTTTAATTTTCTTTATTGTTCTTGTAAAAAGATCAAACTGAGCTTGTCCAAATTCGTTTAAATCTATGCCTTTTTTAAATATCAATTCCTTAGCTACAGCCTGATTTGTATGGCGCATTATAAAAGGATCAAGATGTGAATAATTATTAAAGTTACTGAGGGCTTTAAAGTGCTGAAAGAAGGAATAATTTTTAAATGCATATTCTTCATAAAATTTAAGAACACTGTGTTGTTCTTCTGATATATCCCCTGACCATAAAAAAAGTGACTCATGAGTAAATGAAGAATTTTTTAGCTCAGGTATTTCTTGGAAAATCCTTTTGTGGTAAGCATCTGAAAAAGATGGATTAAAACCAATAAATAAAATATCAACCTCTGATAAGGAGCAATCAGGTAAACCACTTTCTGGAATGACTAGCGGTACATGAGATAATTTTTTTGTTGAGGAATACTTTTTCCAAATATCAATGGATTCACGTAAATGCTCTTCTGCAATGGTCATTACTTACCCTTCAACAATAATAATAATGAACATCCTTTGTGCTTCAGCATAATTCAACTTTCCATCTTGATTCAAATCAAGTTGATTAAATTGTTGGTAATCCATATAAGCAATATCTTGATCTAC
>CALKDJ010000189.1 GCA_938084195.1 uncultured Methylophilaceae bacterium | reverse complement strand
TGTAATCATATTAATAAGAATATAAGAAATTGCGATAATAAAAATACATGCTTGAGTGATCGGATAATCACGAGTTTGAATAGATTCAACCAATAACATTCCTAACCCATTCCAACTAAAAATGGTTTCTGTAATCACTGCCCCAGATAAAAGCGAGCCGAATTGCATACCAATAATTGAGATAATAGGGATTAGTACTAAACGAAACGTATGTTGAATTAAAATAACCCATTCACCAAGCCCTTTGGCTCTGGCAGTTCTTACAACATCTGACTCGATTAGCTCAAGCATACAATTTCTTGTCAATTTTGTTATAACGGCTATCATCCCAAGAGATAATGTAAATGCAGGAAGAATAATGGCATGGAAGCTATCCATGCCATTAACTGGAAACCATCCCAACCATATGGAAAAAATAATAATTAATAAGGGGCCCAGAAAAAAATGTGGTATTGAGATAAAAAAGATACTCGCACTCATGATTATTTTATCAATTAATAACATGTGATTTTTTGCTGCTATTATACCCCCAGCTAAGCCAAAAATTAATGCTATGAAAAGCGAAGTAATGGCTAATAGATACGTATTTTTAGCCGCAATAGCTAGTGAATCCAATACCGGAGTTTGCCTAATAATTGAAGTTCCAAAATCTCCTTGAATAATCTTGATAAATGAGGAAATTAATTGATCTAAGATCGGTTTGTCTAAACCTAATTGAGAACGAAGTTTATCTTGATCAGCAATAGAAGCAGAATCACCCAACATTACCTGGATGGGATCGCCAGGAATGAAATGGAGAAGCATAAAAGTGATCGCATAAATACCAAGTATCTGAAAAATTATGAATATAATTTTATTTAACATTTAATAATTACTCTACAATCTCAACTTGATCTCCAACGCTAACATTATTAAATAACTCAATAATGTCCTCGTTTGCGATTCTTACACACCCATGTGAAGAAGGTGTGCCCAATAAATTTTCCTCATTCGTTCCATGAATATAAATAAACCGTTGCATGGAATCCACATCACCCAATCTATTTTTTCCTAACTCAGTTCCGGAAAGCCATAAGATTCTTGTTAAAATCCAATCCACATTATCTGAAGCAGAATCTAATTCACGGCTCCATATTTTACGTGTAAATCTCCTGCCTTTAAGCACAGCAAATTTAGGTAACTTATCCCCAATTTTTGCCCTGATAATATGGTTTCCAAGCGGGGTTTTGTTACTATCTTTTTTTTGTCCAACACCTAAACTTGCTGTCGATATTTTATATTGCTTTTTGGTCTTATTATTATGTAAAAGTTTTAGCATCTGCTCTGAAACTGAAATATATATTTTAGTAGTCATTATGCTTCCTAATATTTTTCAAGCCATCCCAATTACCATCATTATGAACCTTATAATTAGATATTTGTTTAGTATGCGCTGCAATATTTCCTTCATACCATAAAGGTAAAAATCCTACCTGATTTTGTATCTCTAAAATTACTGCAGACCAATCGTTACTGGTCAAAGATGATTTTAATAAATTATCAATTTTTAATGATTTGAAATATCCTCTGTTAAGTCCTTTGGGTGGAATAGATTTTGAATGAAAAATTTTATAGTAAATATCTGGATTTTTAATACCGACCCAAGTTAAACCGTACATTTGAAAGTTTCCATTTTGGATATCCTGAAAATAAGTACCCCAATCTAAAGTTTTAATTGTCAAATCAATGCCAACTTGTGCTAATTGATTCTGAATAATTGTTGCAATTTTTAAACGAAATGGATCTGTAGATGTTTTATAAGTTAAGCTAATCGGCGATAAAGGCGATATGGATTTTATAAGATTTCTAGATTGCTCAGGATTAAAGCTGGTATTCACAAGATTTGCACTGACCCAGTGTTCTGGAGCAAAGAGTTGTTCCGCAAGCCTAGTATTTTCATCCATAAAATATTGTACGAGTTCTTCTCGGTTTATTGCCATAGCAATAGCTTGCCTCAACCTTACATCCTTTAACAAACTATCATTAAAATTAAAGCCTATATAAGAAATATTTGAACCGATAGTGCTTGATATACTTATTGAAGATTGATTTTCTAGAAAATTTACTACCTCGATTGGAAGATCATTCTGCACAATATCGATTTCTCTCTTTAATAATTTTAATGCTCTTACGGTAGGGTCTTTTATTTCAATAAACTCTATCACTTGACCATCATTAATTCTCTCTAGCCTTATTTTGTTTGAGGTAGGGATATATCGAAACATTCCTGAACCCACTGGGTTCATGGAAAAATTATGATTATTATTAATTAATGCCGAAGGAAGAATAGCTATATTTAATTTTTGGATAAAGTTAATATCGGCCTCTTTTAAAAAAATACTAAATCTTTCATGCGATATTTTGACAAGCTTATCAATGTTTTTAAATTCAACTGCCAAAGGAGACATCGGATCTGATATTACATTTTCAAGTGTTGCAATAATATCTTTGATGTTCAATCTTGATCCATTATGAAAGTATGGTAAGTCCTCCTTTAGTTCAAAAACATATTCTGTAGCAGATATAATTTGATAGCTCACAATATCAGATTGCATTTTAAAATTACTGTCGTAATAAAATAGGGATGAATATATTAGATTATTCATTTTTTCGGAGGCAGCATCTGATGCAAATCTTGGGTCCAAGTTCTGAGGTTTTTGAGCAATGCCAAAATGGACTGCTTTATCATTTTGATTATTAGGACTGCAGGCAGTTAAAGAAATAAGAAATAGAAAGAGAGATAGTAATTTAACTTTCATTAATTTCAAATAATGCCATTGATTCTACGTGAGAGGTATGAGGAAACATATTAAGTATTCCAGCCTTTGTAAATCGATATCCTTTTTCGTTCGTTAAAATAGATGCATCGCGAGCGAGTGAAGCAGGATTACAAGAAATATAGCAAATTATGCTTGGTCTGTTTGATTTATTAATTGCATTAATTAAATTAAGCGCCCCATCTCTTGGAGGGTCAATTACACATTTGGATGCGTTTCCAAGTTTAGATAATTGGTCTTCAGAAATCTTAAACAAATCCATTTCTTTGAATATTGCTAAATGATCTAGTTTATTTTTTTTAGCATTAATATTTGCTGACTTAACCAAAATAGCATCACCTTCTATCCCAATCACTTTGGTACCGTAAGATGAAATTGGCAAAGTAAAATTACCAAGCCCACAAAAGAAATCTATTATTAATTCTTCTGGCTGCGGATTGAGTAACTGCATAGCTTTTCGAATTAAAACTTGATTAACAAATGGATTAATCTGGGTGAAACTGGTGGGATTAAACTCAAAATGTAAACCAAATTCTTCGTTTACGTATGTAATACTCTCATCTATTTCATCTGACAATGGCTTGACGGTATCGTATCCTTTCGATTGTGTCCAAAACTCGATATCATTTTTTTTCTCAAATATTTTGAGTAAATGTATGTCATGGTCTGATAATGTTTGAAGAATTCTTAATACTAAAATATGTCGAATTTGATTTGAGGCATATTCAATTTGAGGAATTTGGTCACGAACAGAAAGTTTAGTAAACATGTCTTGTAAATTGGGTAATAAATCAGAAATTTTCTGTGGAATAACCTTGCAGCTCTGCATATCAGTTAAAAAATGTGATAGTTTTTCGTTAAAACCAATTAATACCTTTTGCTTCTTCTCAACAAACTTTACCCTCAACCTTGCCTTATGACGATATCCTAATATTGGTCCTGAAATTGGACTAAGTAATTGATTTGGATGTATTTTTCCAACATGTTTCATGGTTTGTTCAAAAGCTCTTTGTTTATGTGCGAGTTGAGAGGAAATTTCAAAGTGCTGCATAGAACACCCACCGCACATACCAAAATAATCACATATTGGCTCTACTCTCTCAGTTGAAGGTTCTATAATTTCTAATGATTTTGCGAAAAGTGCTTTTTTCTTTTTCTTAAAAATTTTAAATCTTACTTTCTCGCCCACCAGGGCATTATCAATAAATAAAATTTTATCATCAACGTAAGCAATACCTCTCCCCTCATGATCTAATGAGGTAATTACCGCTTCATCTTTACTTAAGACTTTTGTCATAAATTATGAGGCTATGCAGGAAATATCCCGGTAGAAAGGTAACGGTCTCCCCTGTCACAAGCAATAGATACAATTACTGCTAAGGGATCTTTTTTAGCAATTTCCATAGCAACAAATAATGCTCCTCCAGTGGAGGCTCCTGAAAAAACACCCTCTTTTTTAGCAAGCTCTCTAGCTGTATTCTCAGCATCAGCTTGACTCACATTGATAATATTATCGATATTTTCATTAGAAAAAATCTTTGGTAAGTATTCGGGAGGCCATTTTCTAATGCCAGGTATTTGCGCCCCTTCCTCTGGCTGAACGCCAATAATTTGTATTGCAGGATTTTGTTTCTTTAAATAACTTGATGTTCCAACAATTGTTCCAGTTGTACCCATACTTGACACAAAGTGTGTCACTTTTTTTTTGGTATCTCTCCATATTTCAGGGCCTGTGCCCTCAAAATGTGCTTTTGGATTGTCTAAATTTCCAAATTGATCCAGGACAATACCTACCCCCTTTTTTCCATACTAGATGCCGTATCCCTTGCAAGCTCCATACTCCCCTCTTGTGAAGTAAGGACTAATTCTGCACCAAAGGCTTTCATGGTTTGTCTTCTTTCAATAGATTGATTTTCAGGCATAATCAAAATCATTTTATAGCCTTTCATAGCTGCTACCATTGCCAATGCAATTCCAGTGTTTCCAGAAGTAGCTTCAATGAGGGTATCTCCAGGTTTTATATCACCTCTTAATTCTGC
>CALKDJ010000188.1 GCA_938084195.1 uncultured Methylophilaceae bacterium | reverse complement strand
AGTCTAGCTAAGTAATTTTTTATTGCCTCTGGCACATAACCCATATGCTTGAATTGCATTACATTTATTGCGCCATGACGTTTAGATAGTTTTTGCCCATCACTTCCAAGAATCATAGATAAATGCGCAAATGCTGGTATTTCAGCATTTAAAGCTTTATAAAGATTAATTTGTCTAGGCGTGTTGTTAATATGATCATCACCTCTTATGACATGGCTAATTTTCATGTCCCAGTCATCTACTACAACACAAAAATTATATGTAGGAGAACCATCAGAACGAGCAATAATAAAGTCATCTAACTCTTCGTTTTTAATTGATATTTCACCCTTAACCAAATCCTGCCAAGAGATAATCCCCTCCTTTGGATTCTTAAATCTAACTACCGGTTTTATATCATCAGGGATCTTTGGTAAATTATTATTAGATTCAGGTCGCCATCTACCATCATATTTTGGTTTTTTCCCTTCTCGCTTTTGCTGTTCTCTTAACTCATCTAACTCATCTTTGGACGCATAACAATAATATGCATTTCCTCTTTGAAGTAACTCATTTATTACCTCTTTATATCTCTCCAATCGTTTAGTTTGATAGTAAATAGGTCCATCATTGTTAATGCTTAACCATTCCATTCCCTGTTTAATGACATTGATTGCCTCAGGCGTGGAACGCTCTAAATCAGTATCTTCAATTCTTAAGATAAATTGACCTTTATGCCGTTGGGCATACGCCCATGAAAACAAGGCCGTTCTAACACCTCCAATATGGAGGTTACCTGTTGGGCTTGGGGCAAAACGAGTTATTACTTCTTTCACAAAAAATTCCTATTATTTGGGGCCAGCATAAAGATCATAATCTTCAGATGATTTTATTTTAACATCGAGCATATCTCCAGCTTCTAAACCACTGGGATTTTCAAGAAATATTACACCATCAATTTCTGGGGCGTTAGCGTATGACCTAGCTATTGCAAAATCTTTACTTATTTCGTCAACTATAACGGTCTGAATAGATCCCACTTTCTCTGATAATTTTTTTTGACTAATTCTTTTTTGTACTTTCATTAATCGATCTAGCCTAGCTTGCTTTATGTCACTCTCTAGCTGGCCTGAAATAGTATTTGCGACTGCACCTTCTACGTTAGAGTACATAAAACAACCCACCCTATCTAATTTAGCTTGCTCTAAAAATTCAATAAGGTTCTCAAATTGCTCATCAGTCTCGCCTGGAAAGCCCACTATGAAAGTACTTCTAATGACTATCTCGGGACAAATCTTTCGCCACCCGACAATTCTTTCTAGGTTATTTTCTGCATTTGCGGGTCTTCTCATTGACTTTAAAATTTCTGGACTTGCATGTTGAAAGGGCACATCTATGTATGGAAGAATATTACCCTCAGCCATCAATGTTATTAAATTATCGACATTTGGGTAAGGATATACATAATGAAATCTTACCCATACCCCTAGTTGACTTAGATTCTTTGCCAAGTGATATAAATCGGATTTAATAGGTCTGCCATTCCAAAAACCTGGACGGTATTTCATATCAACGCCATAAGCACTTGTATCTTGTGAAATTATAATAAGCTCTGAAACCCCTGATCTTACTAAATTTTCTGCCTCCTGCATGATCTCACCTATTGGCCTGCTTACTAATTTTCCTCGCATGGACGGGATAATGCAAAAAGTACAAGTATGGTTGCATCCCTCTGAAATTTTTATGTAAGCATAATGCTTCGGAGTTAATCTCACGCCCTGAGGGGGTATAAGGTCGATATGGGGGTCAATAGGTTTAGGTGCATGCGTATGGACTGCGTCCATAACCTCCTTGTAAGCTTCGGAACCTGTTATTGCCAATAGATTATCGAAACGCTTTTCTATAACTTCCCTTCTCTCTCCTAAACACCCTGTTACAATGACCTTTCCATTCTTATCAATTGCCTCAGAAATAGCATCAAGGGACTCCTCAACCGCGCTATCTATAAAGCCACATGTATTTACGATAACCAGTTCTGAGTCATGATAATTTTGCGCAATCTCATAGCCCTCAGCCTTTATTTTACTGAGCATTTTCTCAGAATCAGAGCCAGCCTTAGGACATCCAAGCGATACAAAACCAATTTTTGGTGAATGATAATTCTGTTTCGTTATCATTTAATGAAGAAATGAATGGATAAAAAATACCAGTATAACACCAAGAGAAATTATAGAGATTTGCTTGATAGAGTCTTTAATCTCAGTTTTTTTATGAAGGCCTGGCATAAGATCAGAAATTGCTATGTAAATCATACTTGATGCTGCAAGAGCAAGAACATATGGAATAAACTCTTGCATGATGCTTAATATGAAAAAGGATAGCAAAGCACCAACCAATGTTGCAATGCTTGAGGCTATATTGAGGATATAAGCCTTAAATTTTGACACACCAGAGTGAAGTAAAACTGAAAAAGTGCTCATTTCCTGAGGTAAGCAGTGGAGCAACATCGAAAGTGCAGTTACGAGCCCAAGGTTGATATTTACCAAAAAAGCACTTGCAATTAAAATGCCATCAACGAAATTGTGAAATAGATCTCCAATAAATACAATACTTCCTTTTCCATTAATTTTATTTGCAGAAGAAGTTTCACAATCCCCGTGCTTGTCGCAATTAGGCCCATGACAATGACGCCAAATAAATAATTTTTCTAAGATGAAAAAAATGAGAATCCCAATAAGGACCATAAAACTAATGTCATGGGAGTTATTATTTGCTTCCTCAATAGCGTGTGGGATTATTTCGAGAAATGCTGTGGTTAAAAGTGTTCCAACTGCTAGGCTTACCATGTTATTTATTAAGCTTTGGCTGGTTTCCTTAAATATTACACTTGCGAGAAAAAGACTTGTAAGTCCACCTACAAAACAGACCCCTATTACCCAATATATGACCATCTAATCTATCCTTATAATAAAATAAATTATACTCCAAATGAGAATCATTCTCATCTAAGTATAAAGTAGCTGTCAAGTATACACTTAAAAAATATCATTCCATCCATATTAAAGTAGCCATTCTTCCTGTTATGGTATCCCTTCGATATGAATAAAATGTATCCTTATCATTGTATGTACAATAATTTTGAGTAATCCCGTTCCCGTAAGCAAACTGGACACCTGAAGCCTTAAGTTTTATTTTTGCTGCTTTTGTTAAACTTAATAAAAATTTACCTTCAGATTTTTCAATAAAAGCAGAAATGCAATTTTTATCGTATTTATTGAAAAATTCATATACATCGTGTCCCACTTCAAAATTTTCTTGGCTTATACATGGACCTAGCCATACTATCAAATCATTTGGGGTGTTTATTTTATTTATAACTTCCTCGATGATACCCATTCCAAGTCCTCTCCAACCTGCATGTACAGTCGATACAAATGTCCCTTTTGTGTCAGTTATTAATAAGGGTAAACAATCTGCTGTGCGGACACTACAAATAACATTTTTTTCTTTGGAATAACACGCATCAGCCTTATTTGAGGCTATATTTCTTGGTAATTGAATTATTTTTTTTCCATGAACCTGCTCAATCCAACATATATCGTTGGGAACGTTCTCTTTTAATTGCTTTATATTTAAATTAACAGAATTATGTTCGTCTCCAACATGGTGACTTAAATTAAATTTTTCATAGTTGGCATCAACGCTGTATCCCCCCTTTCTTGTAGTTTGGATTGCTCTAATAAAGTTAGGGACCTTCCAATCAGGATATATAAATTCATTCATAAAAAAGTTAATTATCTTCTATATCTTTGGTATAAATAATTTCACCAGCAAAACCATCTTTATATTTTTTGGATAATTCAAGAGCATTATTAGGTTCAGCTCTAATAATATCTAAGAGTCCTTTTATGTCATCAGGGAGCGAAATATCCCATTTCATAAACTTATTTGATGATGGATGTATCAATCCTAAGCCAATTGCATGAAGAGCCTGTCTTGGAAAATTAAAAACTTTTTGCTTAAATTCATCAGATAATCCTTTGAGTGGAATAATTTTTTTCATTCCATATGCAGGATCGCCAACTATTGGTGATTTAATAAAACTCATATGCACTCTTATTTGATGTGTGCGCCCAGTCTCAAGATTACATCGTAAATATGTGTGCTGACCAAACCTTTCTAAAACTTCATAATGAGTAACTGAGTCCTTGCCGTGTATATTATTTACAGCCATTTTTATTCGATTGGTCGGATGCCTACCAATAGGCTCATTAACTGTTCCATTTTTCCATATTTGGCCCCAAACAATGGCTCTGTATTCTCTTTTAACTGCTTTATTTTGTAATTGTTTAATTAAATTTAATTGTGCCTTTTCATTTCTCGCAACCACCATTAAACCAGACGTATCTTTATCGAGTCTGTGAACAATGCCTGCTCTGGCTAAAACTTCGTTATCAGGATAATGGAACAGGATTGCATTCAGAAGAGTGCCGCTCCAATTTCCAGCAGCAGGGTGAACCACCATACCAGGTTTTTTGTTAACAATAAAAATATCCTTATCTTCATAAATAATATCAATATCTATATTTTCTGGTTTAAATTGTTTCAATTCCTCCTCTTCTTGAATTTCTATGATTAAATTCTCGCCGCCAATAATTTTCTTTTTTGAGGGAATTATTTGTCCGTCAATAGTAATATGACCACCCTTGATCCAAGCTTGAATTTTTCCTCGAGAATACTCGGGTAATAATTTGTGAACAGCAGAATCAATTCTTAGCCCATTAAGTTCAGGTGGAATTAAAATTTGTTTTTTATTAATAGTCATAATGTATAATTTTGGTTGACTATGAATATTAACATTTCACCCCTTTTTTCCGTCT
>CALKDJ010000187.1 GCA_938084195.1 uncultured Methylophilaceae bacterium | reverse complement strand
AAGCCTAAATAAGATTTTCCTGATCCATGATCAATAAGATGGTATGGCAAGCCATCACCGGATACTTCTGTTAATATGGGCTCGATAAATTGATATAGATGGTAAACCTGCTTAAGCTTTCTTCTAGAATCTTGATTAATCTTTCCGTCACGGGTAAGAATATGAAGTTCCTTAAGGAGCTCCAAAGACTGCTGAGGTTTGATTTCATCTAAAGGCTTCATTTTATAAGTTTACCCTAATGTAAATTAGGTCATAATTGTATTGTAATTAAAAATATTTAGAGAGAAAATATATGGCTGTTCAATGGTTTCCAGGACATATGACCGCTGCCAAGAAAAAGGCAGAAGAAGCTCTTGAAACTAACGACCTTGTCATAGAGGTATTGGATGCTAGAATTCCAGGGAGTTCGACCAATCCTATGATTGATGCAATTCGAAAAGAAAGACAACGTCCCTGCTTGAAAATTTTAAATAAATCTGATTTGGCAGACCCCAAGATCACCGAAGATTGGTTAAGCTATCTAAATAGTATGCCTCATACAAAAGCGATAAGTATTACAGCCAAGTCAACCAATGATATAAAAAAAATTCTTCCTTTCTGTGCCAAATTAGCACCTCATCGGAACTCATCAATCAAACCTCTTCGTATGCTCATTATGGGTGTACCTAATGTTGGTAAATCCACTATCATTAATGCAATCCATCACAAAAAAATTGCAAAGGTTGGTAATGAGCCTGCCGTAACTAAACAACAGCAAAGAATTATCCTCAATGGCTCAATGATACTGACAGATACTCCGGGGATGATGTGGCCTAAAATATCCAACGATATTGATGGTTATTTTCTTGCAGCCTGCCATACCATTGGTATTAATGCTTATGATGAGACTGAAACGGCTATCTTTCTTTTTAATGCTATCAAGGACAATTACGGCGATTTGATGGCAAAGAAATACAAAATTGAAAAACCCTTTCCAAAGGATGAAGAATTCCTCCAAAAGCTAGCAAAAAAAAGGGGTTTTATTGTTAAGGGAGGTCACATGGATCTCTATAAAGCGGCAACAACTCTTCTTAATGATTTCAGGCAGGGAAATATTGGTGCAATATCTTTAGAGAGTCCTGCAACTAGAGAAATAATGCTTAAGAAATTTGCTAAAGATCAGTTGGATAATAATTCGCAAGTATAATTGTCTGTCCTATTACTTTTTATTACTTGAGTTTTATCAAAAACATACTTTCCGGACTCATATTCTATCCAGTGATGCTTTAATGTGTTAGAGGATTCATCATAAACTATTGATTCTAATGCTTTATTTTCGATTGTATTGCTGCATGTTAATTCAGTTCCTTTTTTGCAATCATTCTTCATATATATTTTATTCTTGAATGTTACATCAAGCCAACCATAAAGATATTTTGCCATGGTAAGGCTTTCAGAAGATTTAGTATCAATATTTAAACATTGATAGGTATGAACTTTATAGGGATTAAAAAAGAAATATGAGCCTGTAATTAAAACAAATGACATTAATATCCATAACCATTTACTCATCGATAACATTCAACACAAAGCGATCAATATTTAAACAACCAGAAGCCTCCATGCATGGCCAATCACTTTTTTTACCACAACTATTCAACGTAATATTGCTTTTTTTAATGCAATAAGATTGACCTGCGATAATTTCATATCTATCACAAATCTTATCAACAAAATGTATTGATATTGTTGATGAACTTTCAGCAAAGCACAATATAGGTAAGCTTAAAATTAAAAAGGGGATAAAGTGTAATCTAAAATTTAACATGTTCAATTAGATGTAATCTTCAAGATAATTAAATAATCTAAGTTTCATGTGTTTCATTTTGTCAAAGTGTGTCAAAAAAGCAACAAATTAAGAAAGATTTAAACATTTTAGTTGCATTTAAATACGAATTGTTAGTATACTAAAAATATGAAGAAACAATTAACTTTTATTGTTCCACTTGTTTTGCTTTCATCACTTACCATTGCTGACCAAACGCACACCTCCAAAGATATTCAAGATAAAGCTACATTAATTGATCTATCAAAAATGTTGCTTGCGGGTGATGTTGAGACCCTTAAAAATACTGCCATTGATGGTGTAGTTAGTGAAGGTGTTGGGGTTAGTAAATCATACTTAGAAAAATATTTTCCTACTGTGGAAATTACTTACAGCGGTTTAGAAGGATCAAAACCGACAGGTGGTTTCCTGGTGGTTGCTCCTTTATCTGATGAAGCTGATATTTTTAACACTTACTTTACGCAAATAAGTGCCTTTCACTCTGATAGCAGAACAACACTTAACCTAGGTTTGGGATATCGTAAGCTGTCCGATAATAAATTATTACTGACTGGTATCAATGCTTTCTATGACCACGAATTTCCTTATGATCACGGAAGAACATCTTTAGGCGTTGAGGCACGAACTTCCATGTGGGAATTGAGTGCTAACAAATATTGGGCAACTACTGATTGGGAAACAGGCAGAAAAGGCAAGCAAGAAAGAGCGTTAGATGGATTTGATGTCGAGGCTGGGGTTGCAATACCTTACATGAATTGGGCGACACTTTATGTTAATCACTTTGAATGGGACGCATATGATGGGAATGTTGACCCTGAAGGTCAAAAAGTTTCTTTCCGAGCTCTATTTCCTGGTGAACTAACTGGATTGGAGGTTGAGGCAGGTAGAACACTTTACACAGCAAACGGTTATGATGATGAAAATTTTGTGAAAGTAAGTTATAACCTCACACAACTATTTAATAAAAAAGCTAAAACAACAAAATGGGTGAGCGATGTTGCTTATAAACTAGAGAGTATGGAAGAGCGTCGATTTGAAAAAGTTAGGCGTAACAATACAATTGTTAAGCAAGTTAAATTTACTGCAAAAGCTAAAGGTGTTTAAATAGATGAAAAAATTATTCTTGATATTGTTTTTTGTTTTGGGTTTTACTGGCCAAGCTATTGCTGATGGTTTTTGTGAGGGTCCACTTGGCACAGAAAAAGCAATTGAGAGTGCAGCTGGAGTTATCACATTTAGTGGAGCCGAGTCAGGTATTGGTGATTGCTCTTTTGCGCCTGATGAATACCAAGTGACTATTTATGAAATGTCCTTATGTACATCGATTCCAACTGCTCCAACTACTTCATCTGCCTACGATACAAGTTCATGTTCAGTTGTAATCAACAGTCCCTCTGGGCAAACGGTTAATATGGCCGCTGGAAGCGAAGTTGCTTTAACAGACTTTACTGCACCTCCTATTGGAAGCTATACCCATGGGCATATGGTCATTGGTAATTCCTTTGGTATAAAAGTCACCAAACAATTTACCAATACCATGTTTAGGTACGATACATCA
>CALKDJ010000186.1 GCA_938084195.1 uncultured Methylophilaceae bacterium | reverse complement strand
TAATACTACTTAGAACTTTTTTTAGAGGAGAGGGAGGGAGTTTTTTTGAAAAATTACTCATTTTTTTAATCGCAACTTGACCAAATTCGATATTGCTTCTTTTAGTTTCAGGATTGATTAATAAAAGATTAATTTTAATTTGGGTAATTTTACTTTCCTCGTTAAGTTGCTTGTTAATCTGTGTGGCTATTTTTTTTGATAGTAATTTAATTTTATGAGCAAACGCATTGGAGCGTGTTGATAAATAAAGAACCCCTTTTTTATATTTTGTCACCTTAAAAGCCATAGATAAATTTTTTGGTAAAGCTTCTTGAAGGCAATTTTGATAAAAATCTATCTCTTTCTTCTTTTGATGTAAATCTGAAAAAAATTCCTTTTCGAATAACTTTTTGATGGGTTCCATACTATAATGCTACCTTATTTTTTATAAAATTTTTCATTTGATGAAGATAATCTTAATTACAAAAAATCATAAGAAACCTATAAACATTGGCGCTAGGTTTCTTTTGCTTATCGCTATAGTATTCCTTGCTATTTGTACATATGGAGGACATAAATTTGTCACATCCCCAAATGGTATGAAGCTTTTAGGTTTAACAAGTTTTGAGTCATTAGCAGCAAATAATGATCATTTACTCTCATCAGAAGATTATCGTAATAATTTGAATGCATACATTGAGCAAATAGGTGAACTGCATATCCGTCTAGAGGATTTAGATAAACAAACAGAAAGAATTCAAGACGTAATGAAAAGACAAATGGTTGGGAAACATAAGGTACCAAAATTAGAGAAAGATGAGTCAGAGGAAAGTAAAGGAGGACCACTCATAAACGATGAACTTTCTCAAAAGGATATAGGTCTAGTGGTAGCAAAGTTAATGGACAAAGTCGAAGCTCGGGAATCTTTATCAAACAAAATTGAGGCCATGATGCTTAAGCAGACAGTCTTAAAAAATACATTACCTTCATTGTATCCTGTTGATACTCCATATAGATCTTCTAGTTTTGGATGGAGGAAAGATCCATTTCTTGGTATAAGGGCATTCCACAAAGGATTAGATTTTAGTGCTGTAACTGGTGAACCCATTATGGCAACTGCAAGTGGAATTGTTACGGAGGCTGGTTTTGAAAGAGACTATGGAAAATATATAAAAATTAATCATGGCGATGGACTCGAAACAAGATACGCACATGCATCTAAGCTTTTAGTTGTAAAAGGAGATGTTGTCCGTAGGGAACAAGTTATTGCTTTAGTTGGAAATACTGGAAGATCAACTGGGCCCCACCTGCATTATGAAATACGTCTCAATGGTAGAGCCTTAGACCCAAAACAATATTTGAAGAAGTAGGAAATATGTTAAAAAAAATAATTAGTGGTTTTTTTGGAAGTAGAAATGAGAGGCTTCTAAAAAGTTATGCAAAAAAGGTTAAGCAAATTAATGCGCTTGAACCTGAAATTAAAAAATTTAAGGATGAAGATTTCCCTAAGAAAACCGAGGAATTTAAAGATAGATTCTCAAAAGGGGAATCGATTGATAGTTTTTTAATTGAAGCTTTTGCATATGCTAGAGAAGCAAGTATTCGATCCCTTGGAATGCGACATTTTGACGAGCAGTTAATGGGTGCTATGGCGCTTCATGACGGAAAAATTTCTGAAATGAGGACTGGTGAGGGTAAAACTCTAGTTGCAACTTTGGCCGTATATTTAAATGCATTGACAGGTAAAGGTGTCCACGTAGTCACTGTAAATGATTATCTCGCTAAAAGAGATGCAGAATGGATGGGTAAGTTATATAACTTTCTTGGTCTTGAAGTAGGTATCAATTTATCTCGCATGCCAGGGGAACAAAAGAAACTTGCATATAACGCAGACATTACCTATGGAACCAATAATGAATTTGGTTTTGATTATTTAAGAGATAACATGGTATACACCCCCGATGAAAGAGTTCAACAACCCCTATTCTTCGCGGTAGTCGATGAGGTTGATTCTATCTTAATTGATGAAGCAAGAACCCCATTAGTGATTTCAGGACAATCCGAGAATAAAACTGATCTATATCTTAAGGTTGACAAACTAGTTCCTCAATTGAAGCAACAAGATAAAGAGGATGCAGATGGTGATTTTTGGATTGATGAAAAAGCACACCAAGCTATATTATCTGAAAAAGGGCATGAAAGAACTGAAATGATGTTAGTTAAAATGGGTATCCTAGAGAAAGAATCAAACCTTTACGATGCATCTAACATTAATCTACTTCATCATGTTAATTCTGCCTTAAAAGCTCATTATCTTTTCATTAAAGATAAAGATTACGTTGTTAAAGATGGTGCTATAACCATTGTAGATGAATTTACTGGACGAATGATGCCTGGAAGAAGGTGGTCTGACGGACTACATCAGGCGGTTGAGGCTAAAGAGGGAGTGGTCATTCAAAAAGAAAATCAGACCATGGCGAGCATTACTTTCCAAAATTATTTTAGGATGTATACAAAGCTGGCTGGAATGACTGGAACTGCTGATACTGAAGCAGAGGAGTTTAACCAAATATATGGTCTTGAAACTATCATAGTCCCACCTCATCGTCCGACCATCCGGAAAGATAATATGGATAAAATCTATCGCACTTCACAAGAAAGGTATGATGCGGTTATAAGTGATATTAAAGATTGTAATAAAAGGGATCAACCGGTTTTAGTTGGAACAACCTCAATCGAAAATTCGGAATTAATTTCCAAGCAACTATCAAAAGCGAAATTAGAACACCAAGTATTAAATGCAAAACAGCATGAAAAAGAAGCTCATATTATTAGTCAGGCAGGGCAACCTGGGATGATTACTATCGCTACTAATATGGCAGGTAGAGGAACAGATATTGTCCTGGGTGGAAATATTGACTTACAAATTGAAAATACAAAGAACAATTTAAAACTCGATGAGAAGAAAAGAAATAAACAAATAACCGAACTCACTGACGCTTGGAAAGACAGAAATAAAAAAGTTTTGGATGCGGGCGGACTTCATATTATTGGGACAGAGAGGCATGAGTCAAGAAGGATTGATAATCAATTACGAGGAAGGTCAGGTAGGCAAGGTGATCCAGGATCAAGCGCCTTTTATCTTTCATTAGAGGATTCTTTATTAAGAATTTTTGCCTCCGAACGTATAGCTTCTATTATGGAAAAACTTAACATGCCAGAAGGAGAGGCTATTGAGCATAAATGGGTTAATAAATCTATTGAGGGAGCTCAAAGAAAAGTAGAGTCCAGAAACTTTGATATCAGAAAACAACTTTTAGACTATGATGATATTCCAAATCAACAGCGTAAGGTTATTTATGAGCAAAGAAATGATATTTTAGATAATAGTGACCTTAAAAATACAGTTGATGGAATTACTGGCGATGTTCTTGAACAAACTGTTTATGAATATATTCCCCTTGAAAGTATTGAAGAAATTTGGGATGTACCTGCATTAGAAAAAAGATTACAAGCAGACTACGCAATAAAAATCAGCATTAAAGACTTGTTAAAAAAAGATCCAAATATTGCAGTGGAGGATATAGCAGCTCAAATCAAAAATAAAGGTCTTAAGCAATATCGAGAAAAAGAAAAAATGGCTGGGAAAGAATCGCTCCAGCATTTTGAAAGATCAATAATGCTGCAAATTTTTGACCATCATTGGAGGTCGCATTTATCCTCTCTTGATAATCTAAGGCAAGGTATACAGCTGAGAGCTTATGGTCAAAAAGATCCAAAACAAGAATTTAAGAAGGAAGCTTTTGGGTTGTTTGAGCAATTGCTTGAAACAATTAAGTTTGAGATTACAAGGGTTTTAATGCTTGTTATCGTAAAAGATGAAAATGAAGCTAAAAAAATTGATAAGAGGAATCAAGAAGTGTTAGAAAGT
>CALKDJ010000185.1 GCA_938084195.1 uncultured Methylophilaceae bacterium | reverse complement strand
AATTTTAAATCATCTTTAAATCTTGTCAGACTCTCCATAATATCTTTATTTGCATTGATTCTTAGTTGAGCTTGCAAAGAGGATCCGATTTTACCCGATTCTCTTACCTCCTCTATCCATTTATTAACCTCTGCTCTTACTTTGATAATATTATTCCAGTCGTTAATATCCTCATTACTTAAACCATGTTTAGGTAATTCATACCAGTAGTCAGAAAATATTGATTGATCCTTCTCGTTGCAAAGGATTTCCCATAATTCATGTGCAGTAAAACTTAATACAGGAGCCATAACCCTCATTAATGAATGACTGATATGATAAAGAGACGTTTGTGCAGATCTTCTGGCAAATGAGTCTTCACTGGTGGTATAAAGCCTGTCTTTTAGGATATCCAAATGAAACCCACCTAATTCTTCTGAGCAAAACGCTACAAATTTTTGTATAGCTAGGTAAAATTCGAATTTTTCATAATGATCTAAAATAACAGATTGAAGCTCATCAACTTTATAGATCGCAAATCGATCTAAACTAAGCATCTCTTCAGGCTTTACCAGATTTTTTTTATAATCAAAATCCTCTAAATTTGCGCACAAAAATCTTAAGGTATTCCTTATTCGTCTATAACTATCTGCAACTCTTTTGAGAATCTCGTCGGATATATTTAATTCACCTGAATAATCTGTAGTCGCTACCCATAGTCTAAGAATATCAGCGCCATATTGATCCATAATTTTTTGAGGAGCAATCACATTTCCTTTAGATTTACTCATTTTATAGCCCTGGCCATCAACAACAAAGCCGTGAGTTAGAAGGGCTTTATAGGGTGCTTTTTCATTCATGGCACAGCTAGTTAAAAGACTAGATTGAAACCATCCACGATGCTGATCAGAACCCTCAAGATATAAATCAGCTTGTGGGGATAAATCATCTCTTTGCAGTAAAACTGATTCATGTGTAGTTCCTGAGTCAAACCAAACATCAAGAGTATCTGATACCTTTTTATAATCCTTAGCATCTTTACCTAAAAAATTTTGTATATCTAAATTAAACCAAGCATCAATTCCATCTTGCTCTATCATTTTTGCAATTTTCTCAAAAAATAAAAGAGTATCTGGATGGGGTTCAGAAGTTTCTTTATGAAGAAACATTGTTATAGGTACACCCCAATTCCTTTGTCTCGATACACACCAATCGGGTCTATTCTTTATCATTGTCTCAAGTCTTGCCTTTCCCCAGGAAGGGAAAAAATTAGTATTTGAAACCGCATCATCTGATAAATTTCTTAGTGAATGTTGATTATTATTTTGGTTGTTCATACCAATAAACCACTGATGTGTAGCTCTAAATATTATTGGTATTTTATGACGCCAACAATGTGGGTAGCTATGGGTGTATTTTTCATCAAAGACTAGAGCATTCTTTGACTTTAATAAGGCAATAATGACGGTATTAGATTCCCATACACTCAATCCAGCAACATGAGGTACATCTCTTTTAAATTTTCCGTGTTCGTCTACAGGATTTTCAACAGGTAAATTATATTTTGATCCAACCACATAATCGTCTATTCCATGAGCTGGAGCAGTGTGTACTAAACCAGTTCCTGCCTCGGTGGTTACATGATCTCCACATATTATTGGTACTGTTTTATTAAGAAATGGATGCTTAAATAATAATCCTTCTAATTCCTTACCCTTGAAATTATTAATTAAATTTATAGATTGCTTGTACTTCAATAAATTAATTTCTGCTAAATCTGTGGCAAGAATTACATATTTATCCGAAAGTTCATATAAACCATAATTAAGTTTTGGATTTACACTAATTGCCTCATTTGCTGGGAGAGTCCATGGAGTTGTGGTCCAAATTATTGCTGCAACTGGCTTATTGTTTGCTTCCGAAAAAATAGTTTCAGAATTTTTTTGATCAAGGATAAAAGTAACATCAACTACCTCTGAAGTTTTATCCTCATACTCCACTTCTGCCTCAGCAAGCGCGGATCCACATTCAGTGCACCAATGAACAGGCTTGCTTCCTTGGTACAAAAAACCATTAGCATAAATTTTTGCTAATGACCTAACGGTGTTTGCTTCTGTTTTTTTGTCTAAAGTTAAGTATGGATTAGACCAATCCCCCAAAACTCCCAATCGCTCAAAATCCTTTTTTTGTTTTTTTACCTGTTCCAGAGCATATTCTCTACAGAGAAGTCTAAATTTATCGGCATCAATATTTTTACCATATTTCTTTTCTATCACCAGCTCAATAGGTAGTCCATGGCAATCCCATCCAGGAACATACGGTGCATCATAACCAGATAAAGTTTTAGATTTAATAATAAAGTCTTTTAATATTTTATTAACTGCATGACCAATATGAATGTCACCATTAGCGTAAGGAGGCCCATCATGCAAAATATATTTTGTTTTGCCTGCTCGTGCATTTCTAATTTTTTTATAGGTATTACTTTCATTCCAATTAGCAACCCAAGACGGCTCTCTTTTTGCTAAATTCCCCCTCATCGGAAATGATGTATCCGGCAGATTCAATTTATATTTATTGTCTTTAGTCATATTCTTTAAAAAATTTTTTTACGTTATCAATATCAATTTGAATTTGTTTTTTCAATGCATCGATATTTTCAAATTTTTTCTCATCACGTATTTTTTTCAAAAAAGTAACGTGTGCATGTTTACCATATATATTTTTGGAAAAATTAAACAAATGAACCTCTAGATTAAGCTTTGAAAAACCTGCTATTGTAGGTCTTACTCCTAAATTTGCAACTCCATACATATTATTCAATTTTACAGCAAAGACTCCTTTTAATGGAGGTCGATTGTGAAACATATGGATATTTGCTGTTGGAAAACCTATCTCCCTACCCCTTTTATCACCATGTACCACTTTACCTGAAATACTATATGATCTTCCCAATAATATAGCAGCACGCTTTAAATCACCCACCGCTAATGAATCTCGAATTATTGTACTTGATACTCTCTCACCCTTATACTCAATTTTATTCATAACGCAGACATCAACACCGCTGTCTATAAGCTTATCTATATTTCCTTCACGTTGTTTACCAAACCTAAAATCATTTCCTATAATTATTTTTTTGGCTTGAATATTTTTTTTTAATATTTCAATAAAATCTAAATATGACTTTCGAGAAAATTCATCATTAAAATTAACAATAAATACTTGATCAATTTTTGATTCATCAAAATATTCTAACTTTTCTCTTAAACTGATGATTCTCTTTGGTGCTAGTTTCGGTGAAAAAAATTCCCTAGGATGGGGCTCAAATGTCATGACAGAGGAAAGTATATTATTACTTCTTGATTCACTTATAAGTTTTTTTAAAATTGCTTGGTGTCCAAGATTGATACCATCGTAATTTCCTATAGTAAGAAAAGATGGGGGATATTTTTGATTAATATGTCTAAAAACTTGCATACTTATTTAAGATAATTTTTTAGTAAAATCAGATAAATTTATTCCCATTATTTTCAATGAAGCAAAATATGAAACCATTCCAATAAAAATCAAGAATAATAAATTATAAATTTTTTCCCATGCCGAATAATTTAGCCACATTTCTGATGCATCTTTAAAATAATAAAGGCTTCCAGTCATAACAATTAATCCGAATAAAATTTTGATTAAAAAAATAATCCATCCGCCCTCAATTACAAATACTTTATCTTTTATTAAATAAAAAAAGAGTAAACCAGCATTGATACAAGCTCCTAACGCAATTGCAAGAGCTAGTCCTGCATGTCCAAAAAACCCTATAAAAATCATATTCATTAATTGTGTACAAAATAACGTAAAAATTGCAATCTTTACTGGAGTTTTAATATTCTTTTGCGCATAAAAAGCCGGGGCAAGAACTTTAATTAAAATTAACGCAACTAGACCAATACTGTAAGCAGATAAAGCATATCGAGTCATAGTTACATCGTATTCAGTGAATGCTCCATAAAAGAAAAGCGTAGTTATTAAAGGAATAGCTAGAATAAATAAACCTAAAGCTGCTGGAGCTGCTAATAATACTGATAACTTCAAACCCCAATTAACTAAACTAGAATATTCCTTATTATTTTTGGATGAAATGCTACCAGATAAATTAGGCAAAAGAATAGTACTTAAAGCTACGCCAAGAACCCCGACAGGAAATTCCATTAAACGATCTGCATAATACAACCAAGAGACACTTCCAACAGCTAAAAATGATGCGAAAACTGTATTTATTAATAATGATATTTGTGTGACTGATACTCCCAATATTGCTGGGCCCATTAGCCTAGTGATTCTCCAAACTCCTGGATCATTTACTTTTAAATCTAGCTTAGGTAATAAACCGATTTGTTTTAAAAAAGGTATTTGAAATAATAATTGGAGCACGCCCCCTATAAAAACAGCCCAGGCTAAAACAAAGGCTGGCTGAGAAAAGCTATCTGAAAAGTATAATGCTCCTATTATAAAGCTCACGTTTAACCATACCGGTGTAAAAGCAGGCACCAAAAATTTTCCATAAGAATTAAGAATGCCACCAGCCATGGATACTAGTGAGATAAAAAATATATAGGGAAACGTGATTTGCAACATCTCCACAGTCAAATTAAATTTTTCTGGGTCGGAAATAAAACCTGGTGCACTGATATATATAAGCCATGGGGCTCCTAATACTCCCAAGATGGTTAACCCAATTAAAAATAATCCCAGCAATGTTGCAACCTTATTTATCAATAAAGCTGTATCTATTGCTGTTTTATTTGACTTATATTCTGAAAGAATTGGAACGAAAGCTTGAGTAAATGCTCCTTCAGCAGAAATTCTACGAAGTAAGTTAGGAATTTTAAATGCAACAAAGAAAGCGTCTGTAGCAATACCTACACCAAAAATCCTTGCTATTATGATATCTCTCAAGAATCCTAAAATCCTTGAAAGAACTGTCATTCCTCCTACCCCTACTAAAGATTTTGCTAGATTTACCATGGTGGTTAGTTTATCAAATCTGCGATATTGATGATCATATTTTTTTTAAAGATGTAATCTAAAAATTTAAATCGTTTCTTCTTGAATATCCAATGAAAAATAGATAGAATACGGGGTTATTTTTAATATGTATATAAGGAAACTTAATTTATGGCAAACACAGCACAAGCCAAAAAACGTGCAAGACAAAATGACTCTCAAAGAGCACATAATGCTAGTCTTCGATCAATTTTTAGGACTGAAATAAAAAAAATTACTAAGGTAATTGAAGGTGGGGACAAAAAAGCTGCAATTGAAACTTACAAAGAAAATGTTGCGATCATTGATAGAATCGCAGATAAAAAAATTATTCATAAAAATA
>CALKDJ010000184.1 GCA_938084195.1 uncultured Methylophilaceae bacterium | reverse complement strand
ACTAACCTTAATTTAATTAAAGGACATCTATGGGTAGGAGTTGAATTATATAAGGCTGACTACATTGAGAATGGGCAACACCACATGAAGCATCCAGAGAGTGAGTTATATGGAGATATTATTCCAACTTTTGAGGCAAAGGGTACTGATGGATTTTCTGCTGAATTGGAAAAACTAGCATTATCTGTTGAAAATGAAGAGCCATTGAATGTAATTAATGATAATTATCAAACTTTGTTTGACGCTATTGATAAAAATGCACAATTTGTCAGTGAAGAGAGTAAAACGGTTGATCAAACAATAATGCTAGTACAATCTTTACTAGAAACTGCTGCAGAAGAATATGCTATCGGTATTGTGGATGGTGATGTAAAGAATAAATATGAGTATCAGGATGCACTTGGCTTTACTATGATAGCTAAAGATATTCTGAATAAAATGCAAGTGGATGATAAGTCAGATAAACAAAAAATAAGCAAAACACTTTCATTGATAGACTCACTTGCTTTCTTGTGGCCCGATCTTGTACCTACAAAAAAAGTTGATGGTGATGCTCAAGCCATTTTAGATGCTGTCACACAAATTAAAGCGATATAATTTAATCTTTCAAAGATATATTGGCTGCGGCACGTAATTTCTCTAAATGTGCTTTAAGTTTTTCTTTTTGCAATTCTGTTTTAATGTCATCTTTTTTATCAATCCATTTAGGGGCTGCTAATGGTCTTATTTTTTTTAGGACAATGACATGCCACCCAAACTGAGTTTGAATAGGTTTTTTTGAAAATTCTCCTTCTTTCAATTTCTTTACCCCCTCATAAAAGGAGCTAACCATAAGATCCTTTGAAAACCATCCAAGATCTCCTCCATTTTCTTTAGTCTCATCATCTATTGAGAATTTTGATGCTAATTCTGCAAAATTGGCATCACGTTTAAGTTTTTTAATTATTTTTTTGGCTTTATTTCTTGATTTAACAAGTATATGGCTTGCATTGTATTCTTGCTCATTAAAATCAATTTTGAACTTATCATACTTAAGTCTTACTTCATCATCATATATAGGGTTTTTTACAATAAATTTTTGCAGGTAAAGCGTATAAATAAGTTCTTTTGTAGATAGCTCAGCTTGCGCTAGAATCATTGGGTCAGATAATAATCCTGAATCACTTGCAGCTTGGTTTATTACTTCAAGGTCAATCAGTCGATCAATTATATTTTCTTCCATTTCATTATTAATAGACCTTCCTTGTTTTTTAACTTCACTCTTAATGAAGTCTACTAGATCTTGTGAAATATTTTTACCATTCACACTAGCTACTTCCGCCAGACTAATATTAAAAAATATAAGTAAAAGGAGTAGTAAGCAATTTTTGGAGAGGGTATTAAGCATCTGGATTTATAGCTTTTATGCTGAGGGCGTGAATCTTTTTTGGTATTAAATCTTCTAGAGCATCATAAACCATTCGATGCATTTCCATTCTAGTTTTATTTTGAAAGGCTAAGCTCTCAATGAGAACATTAAAATGCCCCCCACCAGTATTTCCTGAATGACCTTGATGGAGATGACTTTCGTTAATAATTTCAAGCTTGGTGGGATTTAAAAAAGCTAGTCGTTCAGTAATAATTTTCTCCATCATATTAAGGTAGGCTCTTTTTTAATAGTTTAATATCGATATCTGAATAAACTCCATGCAATAGAAAGGGTTCTTTTTTTGCCCAATCTTGGGCATCTTCGATACAGTCAAATTCTGCAATGATAAGACTTCCTTTAAAACCATTCTTACCTGGATCGACATTATCAATTGCTGGGTAGGCTCCAGCGACGAGTAATCTCCCTTCATTAATAAGCTCAGTAAGCCTAGCGATATGTTCAGGTCTATGTTTCAGCCTTTTAGCTAGACTATTTTCTGTATCAGTTGCATTAAAAACGTACCACATAATTTATCCCTTACCAACTTTAGAAATATATAGTCCTAGAAATATCATGTATATAAATAGCAATCCTGTAATTCCAAAAAGCTTAAAATTAACCCATGTATCCTCGCTAAAATTATAGGCAACATATAAATTGATAAAACCTAGTAAGACAAAGAATATACTGGTATACCAATTAATTACATTCCAAAACTTATTTTTCAGTTCTACTTGCTTACCGAGAGCCATTTGCACTAAATTTTTCTTTAAAAATAAATTAGAAAATAACAAGATTAGAGCAAAACACCAATAAAGAACCGATGGCTTCCACATAATAAACATTTTATCTTGTAACAAAATAGTTAGACCACCTAGGAAGGTAATCATGACTCCATTAAATAATAATACCTTTTCAACTTTTTTATCTTTCAAGTAAACATAGATTATTTGAAGAAGGGTCGCAATGATAGCTACCGCAGTTGCAATAAAAATATCATAGATTTTAAAAGCAATAAAAAATAAGATAATTGGAAATAAATCAAATAAAAATTTTTGCATAAATAAATTTTAAACCTATCGTTTGTTGGAAATAGCTAATATAATCAATACTCAAAGTTATGAAAACTCCAATAATAGACTTGCACTGTCATTCTACTATATCTGATGGGCTTTTTTCGCCAGAAGATTTGGTCAAATATGCTCACAGTAAGAATGTTGATATTCTAGCTTTAACAGATCACGACGATATAGATGGATTGGATAGGGCTAGGAAGGTTGCAAAATCTTTAGGCATACTTTTTATCAATGGTGTCGAAATTTCAGTAACATGGCAAAAAAGAACCTTACATATTGTTGGTTTGAATTTCAACAACAAAGATAAAGACCTTATTAATGGTTTAAAAAAAATTAGGGATGGAAGGGATGCTAGGGCTGAAAAAATGGCACATGGTTTGGGAATGGCAGGCATTATGGGAAGCCTTGAAGGGGCAAGCTCATATTCTAAAGATGGTGCTGTAGGAAGGATACATTTTGCTCAATATTTAGTTGAAAAAGGTCATGCTAAAGACGTAAAGAGTGTTTTTAAAAAATTTCTTACTCCAGGAAAGCCTGGCTACGTAAATCATGTATGGTCGGATTTAGAAGAGGCAGTATCTTGGATTTCCAAAGCAGGAGGAGATGCCGTAATAGCCCATCCAGGCAGGTATGAAATGGGCAACAAGTTATACCCAAAATTAATGCAAGATTTTAAAGACTTAGGCGGTGTTGGTATTGAAGTAGTTTCAGGAAGTCAGGATCCATCTCAATCATCTTATTTTGCAAGCCTTGCAAATGAATTTGGTTTATTTGCGTCATGTGGATCTGATTTCCATGGACCAGGAATATCCTTTAGACAAATGGGACAAATGCAAACATTACCTGCAAATTGTGACCCAATTTGGAATAAATGGCCCTTAACAGAGTGTGTTAATTAAGATGGTATTTAAACTTAATTAATAATGGAATTAAATATTATCCAAAAAATTTGTGCTTATGCACTCCCAATAATTTTTGCCATTACAGTTCATGAGGCAGCCCACGGATATGCAGCAAGATACTTTGGAGATATGACTGCTCATTACCTTAAGAGAATAACGCTTAATCCTTTCAAACATATTGATCCTATGGGAACAATCTTATTGCCGGCACTTACTGTCATGTTGGGAGGAATTCTCTTTGGTTGGGCAAAGCCAGTTCCAGTAAATTTTTCGAATCTTAGAAATCCAAAAAAAGATATGATGTGGGTAGCACTTGCTGGCCCAGCTTCTAATTTAATTATGGCAATTTTTTGGACTATAATTTTGGTGCGAATTAATCTTTTTCCTGAGCAAGCGGAATTATTTTTACGAGTTATGTGTTTAGCAGGAATTCAAATAAATATTATTCTCATGGTTTTAAATATGTTGCCATTACCCCCGCTTGATGGTGGCAGAGTAGCGGTAAGTTTATTACCATATCCTTGGTCAGGTTATTTAGCAGGATTAGAGAGATATGGTTTAATCATCTTAATTTTTTTATTATTTTCGGGAGTGTTGGGCAAAATTTTATTTCCACTAGTTAATCTTAGTCAGAGTATAATTTTCGGTATATTTGGATAATTTAATTTTATAAATTGAAGGGTATTTATGGCAATTGAGAGAATTGTTTCGGGAATGAGACCTACAGGACATTTGCACCTGGGACATTACAATGGGGTACTTAAAAATTGGGTAAATTTACAGCATGAGGCAGAATCTTTATTTTTTGTTGCGGATTGGCATGCTCTTACTACTCATTATGATGATCCTGAAATTATTGAAAAAAATGTTTGGGATATGGTTATTGACTGGCTAGCAGCGGGAATTGACCCAGCGTTAGCAACTGTGTTTATACAATCAAAAGTTCCTGAACATGCAGAACTTCATACATTACTTTCTATGATTACACCCTTAGGATGGCTTGAGAGAGTCCCTACTTATAAGGATCAACAAGAAAAATTATCATCAAAAGATTTATCCACTTACGGTTTTCTTGGCTATCCTCTACTCCAAAGTGCAGATATCTTAATTTATAAAGCTACGCAGGTTCCTGTCGGTGAGGATCAAGTACCTCATATAGAATTTACGCGTGAAGTCGCAAGAAGATTTAACCATTTATATGGTAAAGAGATAGGTTATGAGGAAAAAGCTGAGGAAGGTATTAGGAAATTGGGATCTAAAAAAGGTCAGCTTTATCGCGAACTAAAGACTGCATATCAAGAGGAGGGCGATGATCAGGCCCTTGAGGCCGCACAAGCTCTTATTGATGAGCAACAAAGCTTAAGCTTAGGCGATAAAGAGCGACTATTAGGATTTTTGGAGGGTGGAGGTAAGATGATTTTAATTGAACCCGAATACAAACTTACCCCAGCATCGAAGATGGTAGGTCTTGATGGCCAGAAAATGTCTAAGTCTTATAATAATACAATAGCTCTCAGGGAAGACCCTAAAGAAGTAGAGAAGAAAATAAGAACTATGCCAACTGATCCAGCAAGAATTAGGAGAAATGATCCAGGTAATCCAAATAATTGCCCAGTTTGGCAACTTCATCAAGTGTATTCAATGGAGAAAACGCAAAAGTGGGCCAAAGAAGGCTGTACTCAAGCTGGTATAGGTTGTGTTGAGTGCAAGCAGCCAATTATTGAATCTGTTCTTAAGGAATTACAGCCAATTCAAGAAAGGGCAAAAGATTATATTGAGAGTCCTGATTTAGTAAAAAGTGTTGTGGCAGAGGGCTGTGAAAAAGCAAGAAAATTAGCTAGAGATACCATGAGAGATGTTCGTGAAGTGATGGGAATTGATCTTTCATGAGTAGTGAACTTCAAACTGATCTTTTAAATGATGCAAAAATTTATGGAGAGTCACTTTCAAAATTACCACAAGATTTATATATACCTCCAGATGCATTAGAGGTTTACCTGGATTCCTTTCAGGGGCCTTTGGATTTATTACTGTATTTAATCAGAAAAAATAATATTGATATTCTAGATATTCCTATGGCGACTTTGACAATACAATATATGGAATATGTCGAAAAAATGAAACAGATCAAGCTTGAATTAGCAGCTGATTATTTATTAATGTCAGCAATGTTGATAGAGATTAAGTCAAGGATGCTTTTACCTCCCGTAAGTAATGATGAGGACGATGATTTAGATCCTAGAGCAGAACTTGTAAAGAAATTAATTGAATATGAGCTTATGAAAACAGCTTCTCAAGAATTAGATGATATTTCTCAGGTGGGTAGAGATAGATTTATTGCGCAAGGATATTTTGAAAAGGTCATTGAACCAAAATCTTTACCAGATGTTTCTATTGAGGAACTATTTAATGCTTGGAAAAATGTGATAAAAAGAGCTGAGCAGTTTGAGACTCACAGAATAAATCGTGCCGAACTTTCAGTAAGAGAACATATGTCATTAATAATAAAAAAATTAGGAAATGATCAGTTAATTTCTTTTGATTCATTTTTTAATGAAGAAAAAGACCCTATTCCAAAGCTGGTAGTTTGTTTCTTGGCAATTTTAGAGCTTACCAAGGAAAATTTAATAAAAATTAACCAACAAGAGCCTTGTTCTCCTATCTATATTCAAAGGGTACAGATTTAAATGGAACAATCAGTTAAATACAAAAATATTATTGAGACTGCTTTGCTGACAAGTGGTAGGCCGCTATCCATAGATGATCTCCAAAAACTATTTGAGGAAAAAGTAGAACGATCAACTATTAGGATGTTATTGGATGACATTAAAAATGATTGGAATGAAAAAACATTAGATTTAGTTTTGGTGGCACATGGTTATCGCTTTGAGGCAAAACCAATTTTTACTGATTCATTGATGCGGCTATCTCCAGACCGAGCAATCAAATATTCTAGGGCAGTCATGGAGGTTTTAGCTATTATTGCTTATCGGCAACCAGTAACGCGTGGTGATATTGAGAAAATTCGTGGTGTCTCTTTAAACCCAAATACCTTAAGGCAGCTCTTAGAAAGAGAATGGGTAGAAATTATTGGGCAAAAAGAGGTTCCTGGAAGACCTTCACTCTATGCAACAACTAAATTTTTTTTAGATGATTTTGCATTAAAGTCATTAAATCAACTTCCAGACATATCGCATTCAGAAGATAAAATTTCTCATAGTCTTGAAGAAAAATTACTGTCAGCAGATGCCTCAGAACAAATTAATGACCAATAAAAATCCTAATCTAAATACTCAAAATACACTCCAAAATAGTTCAGGTGAAAGAATTCAGAAAGTGCTGGCACAATCTGGCTTTGGTTCGAGAAGAGAAATTGAAAAAGCGATTATTGATGAAAGGGTATTAGTTAATAATAAAATAGCAAAAGTTGGGCAATCAATAACACCATCGGATAAAATTAGCCTTAATGGCAAACTAATTTTTTTAAGTAATTCCAATAACCTTCCCCGTGTTTTAATCTATCATAAGCCAGAGGGTGAAATTGTGAGTGAAAATGATCCTGAGGGACGGACTAATGTGTTTCAAAATTTACCAAGAATTAAAAATGGAAAATGGATATCCATCGGCCGTTTGGATTTTAATACTTCTGGACTTTTAATATTTACTTCTAATGGAGAATTAGCGAACAAAATGATGCATCCAAAATATGAGGTCGATAGAGAGTATTCAGTTCGTATCTTAGGCGAAGTATCTGAAGAACAAATAAAAAAATTTACAAAAGGCATAGACTTAGATGACGGAACTGCAAAATTTGAATCTATTTCTTTTGAAGGCGGTGAAGGTGCCAATAAATGGTATCGGGTGGTTCTCAAAGAGGGAAGGAATAGAGAAGTGAGAAGGATGTTTGGACATTTTAATTTGACTGTAAGTCGATTAATTAGAGTTAGGTTTGGCATTGTCATTTTACCCTCTCATATTAAGAGAGGCATGCATACTGAGTTGACTCAGGCTGAAGTCTCCAGGTTACTCCAAAAGCATGAGATGAATCCTAATGATTTCAATAAACCCCAGCTTAGTAACCAAAAAAAACGTAATAGACGTGTGTAATTTAATTAGTTAGAAGTTTTTCTAATGTTTTCTTGTAGATATCTTTGAGTCGTTCAACATCATCGATGATGATATGTTCATTGATTTTGTGGATGGATTCATTAATAGGACCAAATTCTATCACTTGATCGCAGATAGTTGAAATAAAACGACCATCAGATGTACCACCAGTGGTTGAGATGGATGGCGTAATGTTTGCAATATCTTTAACAGCTTCAGTAATAGTATTCACTAGCACTCCCTTCTCTGTAAGATAAGGTTTACCTGAGTGATTCCAGGTTATAGTGTAATCTAATTTATGCCTATCAAGAATATCCACCACTCTTTTTTTGAGATCTTCTGCTGTATTTTCTGTTGAGTATCTAAAATTAAATAATACTTCTACTTTACCTGGCACAACATTAGTTGCTCCAGTTCCACCATTAATGTTGGAAATTTGCCACGAAGTTTTAGGGAAATATTCATTACCCTCGTCCCAAACAGTGTTAACAAGGTCATCTATTGCTGGAGCAATTTCGTGAATAGGATTTCGAATTAGTTCTGGATAAGCAATATGCCCTTGTATCCCTTTAACAGCTAAATTAGCAGATAAAGATCCTCTCCTGCCATTTTTAACAGTGTCACCAAATTTTAAGCTACTTGTTGGTTCGCCTACAATGCAAAAGTCAATCTGCTCTTTTTTTTCTTTTAAGGCCTCTACGACCTTAACTGTCCCATTTTTTGCTATTCCTTCTTCATCAGATGTTATTAGTAAACCGATTGAACCATTATGATCAGGATTTTCATTTACAAACTCTTCAATTGCAATGACAAAGGCTGCTAAGGAGGATTTCATATCAGCGGCCCCTCTACCGTAAAGAATACCATTGTCTTCAGTAGGTGAAAAAGGATCAAATTTCCATGCATCTTTTGGTCCGGGTGGCACTACATCTGTATGCCCTGCAAAAACAATTAATGGAGATGCATTGCCTTTTTTTGCATAAAAGTTTTGTACATCATCAAAATTTAATATTTCTACATCAAACCCGAGAGGTTTAAGATGGTCAATCATAAGATCCTGACAACCTTTGTCCTCAGGAGTAATTGATGATTTTGTAATTAATTCTTTTGATAATTCTAATGTTTTAGCCATGGTGTTATAAAAATTTTTCCTCAAATATTACTTCATTAAAGCCAATGGTAAGAATTTTTTCCCCATCAGCAATAACTGGTCTTTTCATGACGCTCGGTTTTTCAATAATTAATGCTAGTGCCCCGTCAAGGTTGCCTGCACTTTTTTTTTGGTCATCGTCAAGCTTTCTCCATGTCATTCCTGATTTGTTAACTAAAGACTCCCAGGAGTAGTTGACAGGCATATTTTGTACCCAGTCATTTAAAATATCTATATTCAAACTATCTTTTTTAACATCCATAAATTCAAATGATATATTTGAAATATTCATCCAATCAATCGCTTTTCTTACAGTATTACAGTTTTTTATTCCAAACAACTTAAGCAATTCAAATACCCCTTAGAAGCTCATTAATACCCACTTTACTTAACGTTTTTTCATCAACTTTTTTAACAATAACTGCACAATACAAACTATAAGACCCATCTTTTGACGGAAGATTCCCTGAAACTACAACTGAACCTTTAGGAATTCTTCCGAAGGTTACCTCGCCAGTTTCTCTATCAAATATTTTAGTTGATTGCCCAATATATACACCCATTGAAATCACAACATTATCTTCAACCACAACTCCTTCCACAACTTCTGAACGTGCACCAATAAAACAGTTATCACCAATAATTGTTGGCCCAGCTTGAATAGGCTCAAGTACACCCCCTATACCTACCCCTCCAGAAAGATGAACATTTTTACCAATTTGCGCACAAGAGCCAACGGTTGCCCAAGTATCAACCATGGTTCCCTCATCTACAAATGCACCAATGTTTACATAAGAGGGCATAAGTACTGCATTTTTTCCAATAAAACTTCCATGCCTTACCATCGCGT
>CALKDJ010000183.1 GCA_938084195.1 uncultured Methylophilaceae bacterium | reverse complement strand
CTCCTATTTCAGAACCGCACATTCTACTATATTTATCTGTATTTAACAAAAATTTTCTTATTAATTTTAGTTAGTTGCCCGTAATCTTTTAGCCTTTAAATACCCATATAAATCTAAACTTCCAAGACCTAAAAAAATATCCTCATTAGCATAAAGCCTATAAATTCCTTCTCCATAGTTTTTAAGTAACAACGTTCTACCATCCTTTATAGCTTTTACATCTTTTTCTTCAAGAATTATCTTTCCGAACTCCCTAATTAAGGTATCAATTGGGTGAATAAGATCTTTTCTTGATTGTGCATTCATCTCCTCAATTAAATTAATATTTACAGCTTCTTTAATTGTAATTTTCCCTATTGCTAACCTTCTTAGTCCGACTAAATAGCCCCCAGTTTTTAAAGATGCCCCAATATCATTAGCCAAAACTCTTATGTAAGTTCCTTTTGAACAACTAACATTAATGTGAATGATATTATCTTTATATTCTTTGACCTTAAGTGAAGTAATATTAATTTTTCTTTTCTTGCGGTCAATATTTTCTCCTTTTCTAGCATATTCATATAGTGGTTTTCCTTTAAACTTTAAAGCGGAGAACATTGGAGGTAATTGTTCTTGATAACCTAAAAAACTATTAATAACTTTTTGTACCTCTTCCAAAGTAGGAAAATTCTTTATTTTGGTGGGTTCTATTTCACCTTCTAAATCCCCTGTAGTACTAATAAACCCAAGCTTAATTGAGGCATCATAAGACTTATCTGATTCCAATAAGAAGCTAGAAAACTTAGTTGCTTCTCCCAAACAAACAGGAAGTAAACCAGTTGCTAATGGGTCTAAAGTTCCGGTATGTCCAGCCTTTTTTGGGTTAAAATATTTTTTTACCAAAGCCAGAGTTTGGTTTGAAGAATAACCTAAAGGTTTATCAACTAGAACTACCCCATTTACATCAAACCTCGTTTTTTTGGGTTTCATCAGGTAATTTTACCTAAATATTATCTAGTAACCTTGATATTTTCATACTTTCATCAATCGATTTATCATAGACAAAGTTAAGCCGTGGAATACCTCTGGTGGTCATACGTTTGGCTAGTTGAGAGCGTAAAAAGGGCATTGATCTTGATAATCCCTTAAGAACTTCTTGCTTATCTTCGTTTGAAATAAAAAATACTTTTGCATGTTTAAGGCACGGAGAGACTTCCACATCAAGAATAGTCATTTGTTTCAAAGATGGATCTTTAACGTCCTTTTGTAAAAGATTTGCTAATTCTTTTTTTATTTGTTGTTTGATACGATCACTTCTTGGGTATTCTTTGGCCAAATTTAAAGCTTCCTTGCAACTTCCACTAATTCATATACTTCTATTTGGTCACCAACTTTCATATCATTATAGTTTTTTATGGATAGGCCACACTCAAAATTCGATTTTACTTCTTTGATATCGTCCTTAAACCTTTTTAAGGAATCTAATTCGCCATCATATATTACTACGCTATCTCGAAGTAACCTAATTTTTGAATTTTTCCTGATTAATCCCTCAAGGACATAACATCCAGCAATGGTACCAATTTTTGATGCTTTAAATATTTCACGAATTTCTACCAAGCCTAATGTATTCTCTTTTTGTTCTGGTGATAATAATCCACCTAAAGCGGCTTTAACCTCATCTACAGCTTCATATATAATGCTGTAGTAACGCACATCTACTTCCAAACTATCAGCAAGCTTTCTCGCCCCTCCTTCAGCCCTTACATTAAAGGCTAGAATGACTGCATTTGATGCTGTCGCTAAATTAATATCTGATTCATTTACTGCGCCAACAGCTGAATGAATTACATTAACTTTGACTTCGTTAGTTGATAATTTTTCCAATGACCCCACAAGAGCCTCATATGATCCTTGCACATCAGCTTTAATTATTAATGGTAAGATCTTGACTTCTCCCTCAGCCATTTGATCAAAAATATTTTCAAGTTTTGATGCTTGTTGTTTAGCAAATTTTACATCCCTAAATTTACCTTGTCTGAATAATGCAACCTCTCTTGCTTTTTTCTCATCATTAATAACTATAAACTCATCACCAGCATTTGGAACATCAGATAAACCAATCACTTCAACTGGTATTGAGGGGCCAGCCTTTTTAACATTTTTACCTATTTCATCAAGCATACCCCTAACTCTACCAAAAGAACTTCCAGCCAAAATAGTATCACCTGGACTTAGAAAACCAGATTGGACTAAAAGTGTAGTAACAGGACCACGTCCTTTATCAAGTCTACCTTCAACAACAATACCTCTTGCTGGAGTATTAGTCGCGGCTTTTAATTCAAGTATTTCTGCTTGAAGTAAAATAGCATCCAAGAGCTCATCTATCCCTTGTCCTGTTTTTGCAGACACTTCTGAGAAGATTGCGTCTCCACCAAGCTCCTCAGGTATTACCTCGTGACTTAATAACTCACCTTTTACTTTTTCAGAATTCGCTTCTGGTTTATCAATTTTATTAATTGCAACTATCATTGGCACCTCTGCTGCTTTAGAGTGATTAATAGCCTCAATAGTTTGAGGCATCACCCCATCATCTGCAGCTACTGCCAAAATAACTATATCTGTCGCTTTTGCACCTCTTGCCCTCATTGCTGAGAAAGCTTCATGTCCTGGTGTATCTAAAAAGGTTATCATCCCTTTGGGTGTTTCAACATGATAGGCACCAATATGTTGAGTTATACCGCCAGCTTCTCCTGACGCAACTTTAGATGTCCTAATAAAATCTAAAAGTGAAGTTTTACCATGATCAACATGACCCATAACTGTTACAACAGGAGGTCTTAACTCCAATATAGGCTCAGTTACATCTTCAATATTTAGCAATGATTCAGGATCATTTTCCTTTGCAGCTTCTGGCTTATGGCCCATTTCTTCAACAGCAATCATTGCAGTATCTTGGTCGAGTACTTGATTAATAGTAACCATCATACCCATACCCATTAAGATTTTTATAACTTCACCAGCTTTTACGGACATCTTATGAGCAAGATCAGCCACAGATATGGTTTCTGGTACTAAAATTTCTTTAGCTATAATTTCAGTTGGTGCAACAAAGTTTGCTTCTGAGTCTTCATTTTTATTTTTATTTCTTGATTTGGGAGATCGCCACCCACCCGAACCAATATCTTGTCTTGGCTTAGTTGTTCTTTTTTTTATTGTACGATCTACCCATACATCCTTTTTTTCTTTTTTTTCTTTTTCAATCTTCACACCAATTTTAGATGCTGGTCTGTGAAGAGTGCTGTCTGTCTTAACATCCTTCTTTAATTTATCAGAAGAAGTATTTTTTTTATTTTTTGCATCAGCAGCTTGCGCTTCAGCAAGTGCTGAATGTCTTTTAGCTTCATCTTCACGAATGTTTTTTTGATTGTCGTCGATTACTGGTACAGGTTTATCTGAAGAATCTAATTTTTTTTCTTTCTCTTCCGCTGATTTTGTATCTTGAGGTTTAAGAAGAGTTCTTTTTTTTCTGACCTCCACTTGAATAGTTCTTGCCCTTCCTTCACTATCAGTTTTTCTAATTTCTGTATTTTGTTTTCGTGTTAAGGTGATTTTTGCTTTTGGTTTTTGATTGCCGCCATGCACGTTTCTTAAGTATTTTAGCAATGCAGACTTATCTTCTTCCGAAACATCGTCCATAGAGTTAGCTTTGGTAACTCCTGCACCCTTTAATTGCTCAAGTAAAAGACTTACAGGGAGCCCCAATTCCTTAGCAAATTTTTCTACAGTAAATGTTTCCATTAAAACTCCAAATATTTATTTTAAGCAAACCATGGTGCTCGCGCAGTCATAATAAGCGTTTTTGCTTTCTCTTCATCAATCTTAATCAATTCTAAAAGCTCATCAACAGATAACTCTGCTAAATCCTCCATAGTAACAATACCTTTAGAAGCCATTAATTTTGCCATGTCAATATCCATACCATCCATATCCTTAAGATCATCAGCTGGATCAACAACGGTCTCTTCTTTAGCAATTGCTGCTGTTAAAATTGCAGCACTTGCTCTTGATCGCAATTCTTTTACTGTATCCTCATCAAAAACTTCAATCTGAGCCATTTCTTCAATCGGTACATAAGCTACCTCCTCGATTGAGGAAAATCCTTCTTGGACAAGAATATCTGCAACATCCTCGTCTACATCAAGCTTTTCAATGAATAATTGACTAACTGAGGTATATTCTTCTTTGTTTTTTTGATCAGATTCCTCTTCGGTAAGTATATTTAATTCCCACCCAGTTAATTCAGAAGCTAATCGAATATTCTGTCCATTTCTTCCAATAGCTTGAGCTAATTGATCCTCAGTGACAACTAAATCCATACTTCGCTTATCTTCATCAACCACAATACTTGATACCTCCGCAGGAGCCATAGCATTAATAACAAATTGGGCAGGTTCAATAGACCATAAAACAATATCTACTCTTTCCCCGGCAAGTTCTCCTGTAACAGCTTGAACCCTTGATCCTCTCATACCAACACATGTGCCCACTGGATCAAGTCTTTGATCATTTGCCTTAACTGCAATCTTTGATCTTAATCCAGGATCTCTTGAAGCCGACATTATTTCAAGTAACCCTTCTTCAATCTCAGGAACTTCCAATTCAAAAAGTCTAATTAAGAATTCTGGTGCTGTGCGAGATAGTATCAATTGTGGTCCTCTTAAGGCATTATCAATTTTCATCAAAAATGCTCTTACTCTATCTCCAACTCTTAAATTCTCTTTAGGAATCATTTGCTCTCTTGGAAGAACAGCGTCTAAACGCCCTATTTCAATAATTGCATTACCACGTTCCATCCTTCTTATCTGGCCTGAAACTAATTTTTCATCTTGAGCTAAGAAATCATTAAGAATTTGCTCTCTTTCTGCCTCTCTAACCTTTTGTAATATTACTTGCTTTGCTGCCTGAGCACCTATACGTCCAAACTCAACAGAATCGATAGGCTCTTTAATTATGGCACCGACTTCCAAGTCTTTTGCTCTTTCATCAGATAGAGATACTTCTGCAACTGGCATCTCTAAAAGTTCATCCTCAACAACAGTCCAGGCTCTAAATGACTGATATTCTCCACTCTCTTTATCAATTTCTACTCTTATATCGGTGTCAGCCTCATATTTCTTTTTTGTTGCAGACGCAAGGGCTAACTCTAATGCAGTAAAAATTACGTCTCTTGATACATTTTTTTCATGTGCTAACGCATCAACTAGTAATAAAATTTCACGACTCATTTCTTTTTCTCCGGTATATCATTTTCACTATAAAACTGGGTCTAAGCGTGCTCTATCTAAATTATCATGATCAATCTCAACAATTGATTCCTCAAATTCAAGCAGTATATTGTTTCCTCTAATACCCCTTAGAATCCCACTAAAATTTTTCCTATCTACTATTGCGGATCTTGTTTTAATTTTTACTTTTTCCCCATTAAAACGATCAAAATCTTCTAATTTTTTTATTACTCTATCAACTCCTGGAGATGAAACTTCCAACCTATCGTAGTTAAATTCTTCTTCAATGCTTAATGCATGGTTAAGTTGATTGCTTACTAAAACACAATCATCTATATTCACCGGGTTTGGCTTATCAATAAAAACACGCAGTAATTGTCCGTGATTAATTATCTCAAGATCTACCAACTCATAACCTAATTGCTTGACCATTTTTTCAATAAAATTTTCAATGTCAAATGCCATAAGATCCTAATCTGTTACCCAAATAAAAAATGGGCCATAGGCCCATCGTAATTGTGCGAATTATATCAATTTATTGGATTAATTGGAAGAATATTCTTTGGAATCAATCTATTATTTTATGAACACATAATGCGAGCAAACTTTCTTTTCCCCACCTGAATAGTAAAACTTCCAGAACTTGGGGTTAAATCTTTTACATTATCAATTTTTTTCCCGTTAAGCTTAACCCCACCCCCTTTAATAAGTCTCATGGCTTCCGACGTGCTTGAAACAAATTCTATTTCTTTTAATAATTTTGGGACTGTCATGTCATCAGCTAATTTGATTTTTATTTCATTAATATCATCAGGAATTTTACCTTGAGCTCTGGTGTTAAAATCTTTTTCTGCTTCATTAGCAAGATCCGAATTATGAAATCTTGAAACGATTTCTTTTGCAAACTCAACTTTAATATTTTTTGGATTTTCACCTTTATCAAAACGAGCCTTCCATTTAGCGATATCATCAATTGTTTTTAGTGAGAGTAAATCTATATATCTCCACATTAAGTGATCAGAAATGGACATTATTTTTGCAAAAATTATCTCTGCGGGCTCATCTACGCCAATATAATTATCCATTGATTTAGACATTTTATTAATACCGTCTAATCCTTCTAATAAAGGCATAGTAATAATACATTGAGGTTTTTGATCAAACTGCTTTTGTAATTCACGCCCCATTAACAAATTAAACTTTTGATCTGTACCCCCCAGCTCAATATCAGACTTTAGTGCAACTGAGTCATACCCTTGGAGCAGAGGATAAATGAATTCATGAATAGCTATAGGCTGGTTTGATTTAAATCTTTTTGAAAAATCATCTCTTTCTAACATTCTAGCTACAGTATGCATAGAGGATAGCTTAAGCATTCCGCTTGCTCCAAGCGAATCAAGCCATTTCGAGTTAAAGAGAACTTCGGTCTTTTTTTTATCCAAAATTTTATAAACTTGGTTTGCATAACTTTGTGCATTTTTTTGAACATCTTCTTCTGACAAAGGTGGTCGGGTTGTATTTTTTCCGGTTGGGTCACCAATCATTCCCGTAAAATCACCAATCAAAAAAATTACATCGTGACCTAAATCTTGTAATTGCCTGAGTTTATTTAAAAGTACAGTGTGTCCTAGATGAAGGTCTGGAGCAGTAGGATCGAATCCTGCTTTAATTTTTAATGGTCTATTTTCCCTTAATTTTTCAATTAGCTCAGCCTCAACTAATATTTCATCTGTTCCTCGCTTAATAATTGAAAGAGTTTCTTTGAGGCTCATTTGGATAATCTTATATAAATTGAATTAAAATATAATTTTATATCATCTAAATGACTTTTAAAAAATTTGTTATTTTTTTAAAGCCGCTTGTATAAAACTAAAAAAACGTCACAATTCAAATATGAAGGATAAAAAAAATCTTTATTTAGGTGTAATGTCAGGCACAAGCCTTGATGGCATTGATATTATTCTTATTGAAAAACCTACTAAACTTATAAAAGTGGTTGGTTCTATTTATGCTCCATATAATAAGTCATTTAAGAAAAAAATCTTTAAGCTATCTTTTTCCTCATTAAATGAATTGGAGGAAAGCCAGACTCTAGCGATTGAACATGCCCAATTAACTGCTCAATATATAAATCAATTATTAAATAAACTTGAAATTTCTTCAAATGATATTGCAGCCATTGGCTACCACGGACAAACCATAAGACATAGACCGGAAAAAGGCTTTTCTATTCAGATTGGTAATGCACATGCTTTAGTAGAGAAAACTAATATCAATGTCGTTTCTGACTTTAGAAATCGCGACATTGCAGCGGGAGGGCAAGGGGCTCCTCTAGTACCGATATTTCATGACTTTTACTTTGCCTCGAAATATAAAAAAAGGGTAATCCTAAATATTGGCGGAATCAGCAACATTACCTTCCTCAATCACAATAAAAAAACTATCGGTTTTGATTGTGGACCAGGTAATATTTTATTAGATCATTGGATATATAAAAATAAAAATCTTAGGTATGACTCTAATGGATCTTGGGCAAGAAGTGGGAACTTAATTCCAATTTTAATAGAACGCTTTTTACAAGAAGAATATTTTAAAAAATCATTTCCTAAAAGCTGTGGAAGGGAACAATTTAATTTAGATTGGATTTATAAGCATCATGTTGATTCGTTTAAGTCTGAGGATATACAAAGGACTTTACTAGAATTAACAGCTTTGACTATAACTAACGCCATAACAAAATTTTGCTCCAGTGTTGATGAAATTTATATTTGTGGAGGAGGTTCAGAAAATACCTTTTTAATTGAAAGATTAAGTCAAATGACAGAGATGCCACTCCAAAAAACAGATGAACTAGGTTTACCTTCACAACTTGTTGAGTCTGCTGCATTTGCATGGTTAGCAAGCAAAACATTGTCTAAGGAGCAAAATAACTCTCCTGATATTACAGGTTCTAAGGGTTCAAGGGTCCTCGGTATAACTTATTACGCATAAATTTTTATTAAAATTTCAGCTATAATGCCAAATCAGTAAATAAATATAGTTAATGTATGAGTTCAAAAAAAGTAAAGATCTCTTTAGATAATAAAAATATTGAAGTGCCCATGATTGAGGGAACATTGGGATACAAAGCCATTGACACCTCGACCCTTAATAAAGAACATCTCTTTTCTTATGATCCTGGTTTTACATCGACTGCTTCATGTAAATCAGCTATTACTTTTGTGGACGGGGAAAAGGGTGAGCTTCTTTATAGAGGCTATCCAATTGAACAATTAGCAGAAAAATGTGACTTTCTAGATGTAGCCTTCTTACTTTTTAATGGAGAACTTCCAACTTTCAAGGAAAAAGAGGTTTATTCCAGCACTATTAATGGACAAAGCTTACTTCATGATCAATTAAATAATGTATTTAGAGGTTTTCGAAGAGATGCTCACCCTATGGCAGTTATGGTTGGTGTAGTCGGATCAATGGCAGCATTCTATTTTGATAATATGAATATCAATAA
>CALKDJ010000182.1 GCA_938084195.1 uncultured Methylophilaceae bacterium | reverse complement strand
TCACAGATAGAGCATCTAAATGGCACTTCGCCTTTGCTTTTCGAAGAAGAAGTGGGATTTTTTGAAGCAATAAAAAATACTGACGCAGATGTTGTATCTGCTATCGGCCTTATAGAACACCTGCGAGAGCCTCATAAATTCTTTGATGCTTTTAAGAAAAGTAAAGCAAAATATCTATATTACGCAGTTCCTATGTTTTCTCTGTCTGTTGCATTGGAGAATGTATCGAATGATATTTTTCCTCGCCAACTTTCTGGTGGACACACCCATCTCTTTACTGAAGATTCAATTAAGGAAATGCACAGAATGATTGGAATTTCATCGATTGGTGAGTGGAGATTTGGAACCGATTTTATGGATTTGTATCGTCATTTGGTGGTAAAACTTCAGTCAAAAGATGCTTCTAAAAAAATGATTGATTATTTTTACGATGGATTTGGTTCAAAGGTAGATGAACTTCAAAACATTTTAGACTCTAACCATTCTTGCTCTGCAATTCACGTGGTTGCTGTAAAAGACTAACTGCCTAAGAAACCTTTCAACCGCCATTTCACTAACGCATTGATACTATTGAGTTTCAATAATATCCTTTACTTGCTGACGAAGTGGATATTTAGAAACTTGTTAGAAAGTGAAATTAAATGCTTTATGTAAACACTTTTATTAAGTGGGGGTAAATATATCTATTATGAATTTTCTTTTAATTGCGAGTTTTCCACAATCAATCCTTAAGTTTAGAGGTAAATTGATACAAGAGCTTAAGTTAAAAGGCTTTGAGGTACACGTTGCTGCACCAAATATTTTTGCAGACCAACAGGATTATAAAAATCTACTATCTTTGGGAGTTGTCCCTCACAATATTTCTTTAAGCCGAAAAGGAATGAATCCTTTAAAGGACATTAAAACATTAATTGAGTTGATACGATTAGTTAGATTTGTTCGCCCTAATTATGTTTTATGTTATACAATTAAACCAATAATTTATGGAATGCTAAGCTCATGGTTGTTGGGTGTTCAGCATAGAATTTCTATGGTCACTGGTGTAGGAATTGTCTTCACGGAGATTTCAAGTAAAAATATAAAAAAATCAACGAGATTGCTAATTAAGTGTTTATATTTTTTAGCACTTAGATTTAGTACTAAAATAATTTTTCAAAATAATGATGATCATAAACTATTCCTAAACTTAAGAATATTAAAAAAACATAGTCCCACTTTAATAGTTAATGGTTCTGGAGTGGACTTGATAGAATATAATACTGCTGAAGTTACAAAAGAGCATAATTTTTTAATTATAGCTCGATTAAATGTCAGTAAAGGTATTCGTGAATTTGTCGATTCTGCACGGATTATTAAAAGTACAGATTCTAACATAAACTTTACAGTTGTTGGTTGGATAGATGAGGGTGAAGACTCAATTAGTAAAAAAGAGTTACAAGCCTGGGTAGACGAAGGTATCATTAATTATTTAGGCATTCTTCGCGATGTTAGGCCTGCAATTGAAAATTGCAGTGTGTATGTACTACCCTCATACAGAGAGGGGCTGCCTCGCTCAGTTCTTGAGGCTATGTCAATGTGTCGACCTATTATAACAACTGATGCACCTGGTTGCAGAGAGACTGTAGTTGACGGTGAGAATGGCTATCTTGTTCGTATAGGTGATGTGGAGACTTTGGTTGAAGCTATGAAGAAGTTCATTGCTAATCCCGATTTAATTGACACAATGGGTGCTCGATCTCTTAAAATCGTAAAAGAAAAATATGACGTGAATATTGTAAATAGAGAAATGTTAAGATTTATGGAAATTACTTAGCTTAGGTAAAGGGACTGCTTAAACCATTTTTAAATCTTATTTAATTAATATTTTTGATATAGACAGGCACAATAGACAACACTGCATGCTTTTTAATGTTGTAATGAGAGGGTTAAAAAATGTTAAAGAAGTATTCTAAATCCCCAATAACAGGAGAAAATTATTTAATTCCTCAGTATAATGACAAAAGTGCTCTAGATCGCTTTTTGGCCAGAAATAAATCAAAAGAACTAGTTGCTGTGCAAGGTTTAGGTTTTGTTGGAACAGTCATGTCATTAGTAGTCGCAAATAGCGATGTTGACAGTTATGCTGTAGTTGGCGTTGATAAGGCATCTGAAGGCTCATATTGGAAAATAGGAGATATAAATAACGGTACACTACCTATAGTTTCGTCTGATCCTCTCGTCGGCGAGTTTTTTCACAAATCAAAAAAAAGAAATAATTTATATGCGACTTATGATTCGATAGCTTTTGCCTATGCTAGTATAATTATTGTGGATATTAATTTGGATGTGACTAAAGTTAAGGATAAAAATAATGATATTAAATCATATGATGTTCCAATGGATGAGTTCAAAGCTGCAATGGGAGCGATTGGAGAGGTTTGCAGAGAAGATGTTTTGATATTAATTGAAACTACGGTACCGCCAGGTACCTGCAAAAAAATAGTGTATCCGACAATAGTTGAGAAACTCAAGTCTAGAGGACTGGCAACTGGTAAATTTAAATTGGGGCACTCCTATGAAAGAGTAATGCCAGGGCCAAATTATATCAATTCTATAAAAAATTTTTATAGGGTTTATTCAGGCATTAATGACGCAAGTGCTGATGCGGTTGAAAAGTTTCTAAAAACAGTAATCTCTACTGATGAATATCCACTGACAAGATTAAAAACTACTGAGTCTACTGAGATGGCTAAAGTTCTTGAGAATTCTTATAGGGCTATGAATATATCTTTTGCTATTGAGTGGTCCAGATTTGCCGAAAATTCAGGTGTAGATCTTTATGAAGTAATTGATGCTATTAGGCTGCGCCCAACGCATGCAAATTTAATGTATCCAGGCATTGGTGTGGGAGGTTACTGCTTAACAAAA
>CALKDJ010000181.1 GCA_938084195.1 uncultured Methylophilaceae bacterium | reverse complement strand
ATCTGGAATATATAAGAGTCGATCTATGAGTCTTGAGAGTGCCTCTTTAAATAAACTAGATATCATATGTCGCAAATTACATCTTAAAAGATCAGATAAAATTATTGAAATTGGCTCTGGTTGGGGTGGTTTTGCTATCTATGCTGCAAATAAATATGGTTGTCATGTAACCACCACAACTATCTCTAAGCAACAGTTTCAGTATGTAAAATCAAAAATAAAAAAGCTTAAACTAGAAAAAAAAGTTACTGTGCTTTTTAAGGATTACCGAAATCTTTCTGGATCCTATGACAAGCTTGTTTCTATTGAAATGATTGAGGCTGTTGGGCATCAATATTATGATTCCTATTTTCAAGTAATTTCGAATCTTTTAAAGGATGATGGAGAGGCACTAATTCAAGCTATTACGATTAGAGATCAGAGATACAAGCAAGCAATTAAATCCATTGATTTTATTCAAAAATATATATTCCCAGGAAGCTGTATACCGTCCCTAACTGCTATTCAAAATAGCCTCACTGATTCAACCGATATGGTAATCAACCAAGTAGATGATATTGGACATCATTATGCAATCACGTTAAGACAATGGCGCAAAAATTTCAATGCCAATATAAATGAAATTTATCAACTAGGTTTTGATAAGTCATTTTCTAGAATGTGGATTTTTTATCTATGTTACTGTGAGGGAGGTTTTATGGAAAAAGCTATTAGTGATTTGCATATACATATTACTAAGCCACGTTATCGCAACATAATCAAATGATCGAAGAAAATTCAACGATAGTCATCGGAGCAGGTATTTCGGGCTCATGTACTGCATATCATTTAAATAAAGCTGGATGCGATGTTACAGTCATAGACGAAAAAAAAGAAGATGATATACAGATTTATTCGAATCCTGCTGTATGCGTGTATCCAAAAATAATGCTTAATGATCCCAACTTTAATAAATTTATGCTTTTATCTACGGAGTATGTATGGAACTTAATAAAAACAATAGGTTTGAAAAAAGAATATACTCGTAAGGCGGGTGCGATTCATCTATATGAGACAAAAGATGGTATTTCAAGGTATGAAAAGCTCATAAAAAATACATCTTACACATCTCATGATGTAGAACTTATTGATCAAGAGACAATAAAAAAACGCTTTGGCATTATTGATTATATTGGATTTCATTTTAAAAAAGGTGGATGGATCAACCCAAAGGCCTTTTGTAAAAAATTAATCGAAGATAAAAATATTAAGAAAATATTTTCTTCGAAAATTATTTCAGTAGAGAGAGTTAAAGGATATTGGACAATTTTGACTGAAGATAAAAAAATGTTTACAGCCAAAAATATAATATTTTGCTCAGCAAGTAATATAAAAAATTATAGATATTTTAATGCACTTAAATTAAATGAGTACAGGGGTCAGGTTGATTGGTTATCCAATAAAAAAAATAGCTACAGGGAAGTCTTATCAAACGATGGGTATGTAATTCCTGATGTTAACGAGAAAATTATATTTGGCTCCTCATATGAAAAAAATAATTTTAATACCGAGTCCTCCCAGACTGATACAGTCAATAATATTAATAAGCTAAAAAAATTAATGCCAAGCTTAAAATACTCTCTTTTGAACGATAGAATAAATAACTGGGTAGGTCAGAGAGCGGCTAGCTTTGATAAAAAACCCTTTGTGGGTAGAGTTCTGAAGACAAGGAATAGTTTGATATCACCGATAAAATATTCTGCGGAGGATCTAGATTGGTATGAAGGTCTTTTTATAAACACTTGCTATGGATCAAGGGGTTTTAGTTTCGCTCCTTTGGCTTCTTTAAGTCTTGCAAAACTTATAACTGATAATCTGAATGATGATGATAAATTTATATTAAACTACCTTAACCCAGAAAGACAATTTTTTAAAAAACAAGGGATCAAAAAACAGGGGGTAAGGTTTAATTAGTGAAAGGTAATGACTTAATTGAATTAGATAGAAAAAAAGAGAGAGAGAAAGAATATGATGAAGCTATAAATCTCTTTAAAGAGGCTTTTGAACAAGATCCTAAAAATTTTTTTCTGCAAATAGAGCTTGGTAACGTTTTTGCTCTCTGCAATAAATTTGAAGAGGCAGCTGGTTGTTTTAGGCGAGCAAATCGTCGCTTTCCAGATAATGAGGATATTAAGGTTGGTTTAGGGTTTTGCCTCAGTCAAATAGGTAACAAATATCACGCTCATAGAAATTTTAGTATGGCCCAGGCAGCGTTTGAAGAGGCTACCTTTTTTTGTCCTCAAGATGCATCACATTTCTATAATCTGGGAAATGCATATTACGCTCAAAGTAATTTTCAAATGGCCTTAGAATCGTTTGAGCAATCATCATCTTTAGTATCTGATTCAGACACATACCACAACATAGGCAATACATTAAAAAAAATAAATGATTTCACTAATGCAAAAATTAATTATAAATTAGCATTAGATTTAAAAGAAACTCAAATTCATACAATTGTAGAATTAATTCAACTTAAGCAAAATACTTGTGATTGGGATGATATATCTGAGCTTATTAGAAAATTAAAAGTTCACGTCGCAAATCATAAAGTCAGCCAAATATCCCCCTTTGCTGCATTGTCCATGCCTGATCTTAATAATAAAGAACATCTTGCAATTGCTAATTCATGGATTAATTCTCACAATTTGGACTTGGAAAAAAGTAAAAAAATATCGACAAAAGGTTCAGATGCAAAAATTACTATTGCGTATATGTCAGCAGACTTTAGGATGCACCCTCTTTATTACTTAATTATCGATATCCTTAAACTACACAACCTTGAAAAATTTGAAATAAAACTGTTATATTCTGGAAAAAATGATAACTCAGCAGAAATGAAGGAATTTAAATCATTAAAGGCTGATTTTATCGACATCAGTCAACTGTCAGATAAGATGTTATGCGATAAAATTATTGAAGAAAAAGTGGATATCTTAATTGATTTATCTGGTTTTACTATGTCAAGTAGATCTATGATTGCTGCCTATAAACCTGCCCCGATTACCATTAATTGGCTTGGATTTCCTGGAACAATGGGATATTTTGATAAAGAACCCTTGTATGACTTTTTATTATCTGATGACTATATCATTCCAGAAAATCAAGAAACATTTTATGCCGAGCAAATTATTAAACTACCGAATTGTTACCAACCTAATATAGGTAATCGTCCTCAACCTAAAGCTATGGAAAAGTCTCATTATGGCATTGATGACACAACATTTATCTTCGCTTCATTTGGTCAATCAGTAAAAATATCAGAAGATATATTTAAAGTATGGTTGAACTTGCTTAAGAATAAAAATAACTCTATTTTGTGGCTCTTGGAATCTAATGCTCATGCTCATGAAAACCTAAAGGCATATGCGAGAGAATATGGAATTGATTCAGACCGCATTATCTTTGCTGCTAAGGTTGAGTTTCAAGAGCATATCTCTAGACACACAATAATTGACCTTTTCCTAGATACTTATCCCTATAATGCACATACTTCAGCAAGTGATGCATTATGGGCAGGCTGCCCTATTTTAACCATGTCAGGAGATACATTTGCAAGCAGAGTGGCGGGGAGTATTTTAAAAGAAATAGGTTGTGATGATTTAATTACTTATGATATTAAGGAATATTTTAATAAGGCTCTATATCTTGCAAACAATGAAAAAGATTTAATGGAATTAAAAAAAAGAATTGCCAGAGGCAGAATAAACTCCTCATTATTTAAGCCAAAAACATTTGTTAAAAACCTTGAAGACATCTACTCATCTTTATTGACGACTTGATATCAAAACTCCAGTAATAATAAATAAACCTCCAACCAAATCCTTCAACGTTAAAATCTCATTGGCCAAATAATAACCTGAAATAGCGACCACAATAATTTCAAATAAAAAGACAGGGCTTGCACGAACAGCATCAACCAGCCTAAGTCCATGCTGAATAATCATTGTTATCAATAGTAATGTGATCCCTACGAATATAAATAATCCCATTGATGACAGATTTATTTGATTAAATTTAAGATCCATGGATAACAAAAATATCGTTAGGCCAGCAATTATGACGACACCCAACCAAATAGCATATGATTTTTCTTTCACTGAGAGTTTATGAAAGGCTCTGGCCAACACATTAGTTAATGCAAAACCAATTCCTCCGATAATTGCAAACATATCCCCAAGCCCAATTTTAGTAACAAAAATATCTGGTTTCCACAGAATTATACAAGCCCCAATAATGCTTACCGTTGCAGCAAGGACATGGCGGGGTTTTATAGCCTCATCCAAGAATAAAAAAGTAAAAGGAAGTGTCCATACAGGTGATAAGAAAAAAAGTAGCATAACCCTTACTAATTCGCCCTCAATAACCGCCAATGCATAAGCTATATTGGTCACCCCTCCTACAAAAGCATAAATCCAAAATTTTTTTTTCTTAACAATTTCATAGCTGTTTAGCGGGTAAAAAAATAGACTTACTGCAATTGCAGATGAAAAAATAAATAAACTAGAATGGATAGCAGAGAATCCAAGATCATCAAGAACACGGTAAGGATACCAAATTAAGCCCCAAACCACTGTGCCAATTAAAAGGAAGGAAATACCTTTATAGTTCTCGCCTATTAATCTAGAAATTTTTTAATCCTTTCTTTAATTTTCGATGTTAACTTTTTATCATAAGGATTAAAAAATTCAATATTCTTCATTTTACGCATCCAGGTCAATTGCCTTTTTGCTAGCTGCCTTGTTGAAAAAATAATTTTATCTTTCAATTCTTCGTAGGATAATGCTCCCTTAAGATATAAATATGTCTGTTTATAGCCCACCGACCTCAATGAAGAAAAGCTCTCACTTAGATTAGGATACCGTTTCAAAATACCCTTCACCTCGTCGACTAAACCATCCCTTAACATCTTTTCTACTCTTTCTTCAATAGCATCATGAAGAGTTGATCTATCCTCGGGGTATAGGCCCAACTTTAGTAAAGGATATTGAGGCAATTCATTGTCTTTATTCTTTTGGTAATAAGAAGATATTGGCTTACCCGATTCATAGAACACCTCAATTGCCCTTAAAATTCTTTGTTTATCTGTTGCATGAATACTTTTAGCGGCAATAGAATCAAATTTAACCAATTTTTCATACATAGAAGGTAGGCCAAACTGTAATAATTCCTTTTCTACCTTTAATCGAATTTTGGGAGTTGTTGGTGGAATATCATCCAATGGAAACTCCAATGAATGGAAGTACATCATCGTGCCCCCAGTTAAAAAAGGGGTACGATTCATAACTTCTGCATTTTTATAAATACTATCTACATCCTTCCTAAAATGTGACACTGAATATGAGGTATCTGGCTCAACAATATCAATAAGATGATGCGGGTATTTTTTAAGATCCATTGTAGAAGGTTTAGCTGATCCAATATTTAAACCTTTATATATTTGTGCTGAATCCACATTAACCAGTTCTAACTGAAAGTTATCATAACAAAACTTGGTTAGCTCAGTTTTCCCTGACGCAGTTGGTCCTAGTAAAAAGATTTTTGGATTAGAACTCATTAAAGGTCATTATTCAAATAAAATGCTATAGATGGTTTTGTTTTTAAATAACCTTTAATTCCAAGATAAATACTCCTAGCCATTTTATTTTGATAGCCAGCAGACAATAATTTTTTTTCTTCGGCTGGATTACTGATAAAAGCAGTCTCAATGAGAATTGATGGAATGTCTGGGGCTTTTAAGACTGCAAAACCTGCCTGCTCGACATATTTCTTGTGAAGTTTATTAACTTTCTTAATTTCTTTTAAAACATGATTACCAAATTTTAAACTATCATTGATAGTAGCAGATTGCGATAAATCTAATAATGTTCGAGCTAAAGCTGGTTGCTTATTCTCAATGCTTACCCCACCTATTAAATCTGATTCATTCGCTTTATTTGCCATGAATTTTGCGAATGCACTAGACGCACCCTTTTCTGATAGAGCAAATACCGAGGAACCTCTTACAGTTTTTTTTCTAAAAGCATCAGCGTGGATAGATACAAATAAATCTGCCTTCGCAGCTCTTGCTTTGGATACTCTCTTTCCTAAGGAAACATAATAATCATTTGTTCTTATCAATACGGCTTTCATATCCTTATCTTTATCGATAATAGCTTTCAGTTTCTTAGAAATTTTTAATGTTAAATGTTTTTCGTATGTACCCCTTGAACCGATAGCCCCTGGATCCTCACCCCCATGACCTGCGTCAATTGCAATGATAATTGGTTCTTTTTTAGGGATGATTGGTTTAGCGATCTTCTTTTCAGTCACCTTATCTTTGGGTTTACTATCTTTCTCTTCCAATTGTTTTAATAAATTAGCAAGTGGGTCAAAATTACTTGGGTACACATCTATCACAAGCCTGTGGCCATATGAACCAAAAGGTTTAAGGTTAAAAACCTTAACGCTTGCCATGGCTTTCAGATCAATCACAACCCTAGAAACATAGGGTTTGAATTGAGCAGTTCTAATTCCTTTAATGGAAGGATCGCGCTCTTGAACACTTTGTGATAATTTTTTTAGTGCATCGTTAATAATAACCTCTTTAAGATCTACAACAATGCGATCAGGATTTTCTAACATCATATGAGTTTTTTTAATTTCTTTACTCGACTCAATGGTTATCCTAGTATATTCAGGAGAAGGCCATACCCTTGTTTCTTTAACTTGCTGTGCTGCAAAAACTGAGAAGCTCAACAAGCTAAACAAATAAAAAATAAAATGGTTTAACTTAATAAATCTATGCATTGTCTTCCTCTAGATGAATTACCTTCAATTACAATTTTTCTTTTCGTATCATCAAGGTATGTAAAAAAAATTGTAAGGTCTGAAATTGGAATTACGTCAACAGCCTTCTCTGGCCACTCAATAACATTTACATCGTTACCATTAATGAATTCGTTAAAGCCAGCATCATCCCACTCTCTCTGCTCCTTAAAGCGATATAAATCAAAATGGTTGATTGTTAGCTCTAACTCATATTGCTCGAGTAATGTATATGAAGGACTCTTCACCTTACCTGAAAAATTTAACCCACGTAAAAACCCTCTCATATAAGTGGTTTTTCCTGAACCCAAATCTCCTTGAAGGAAAATTAAATCCCTGGGTTTAACTATTTTAGCAAGTTTTTCAGCCAGTAAAGCAGTTTCATTGGCATCATTTGTTAAAAAGGATAGTTCTTTTGTCATGGTTTTAGTTTATTATTTTTTTCTATGAATGATAAGTTAAACTTTGATGAAATAGCGAAAAAAATTAAATCTTGGGCAAAAGATTTCGGTTTTAATGATGTTGGGATTTCTGATGTCAAACTTGCAAAAAATAAATTGTCTTATAAGAAATGGATTTCTTCAGGCTATCATGGTCATATGGGCTATCTCGATAGGCATCAAGAACAAAAATTTGATCCCTCTAAACTTCTTCCGAATACACAAAGTGTAATCTCAGTAAGACTTGATTATCTCCCTCTTGAGGCTAAAGCTTTGGAAGCATTAAAAAATAAAAATATTGCATACATATCACGATATGCATTAGGGCGGGATTACCATAAAGTAATTCGAGCAAAATTAAAAAAACTCGTTGCTCAGATTGAATCTAACCTAGATAAAGAATTTCATTTTAGACTGTTTACTGATAGCGCCCCTGTTCTCGAGGTTGATATAGCAGAAAAAGCTGGTTTAGGCTGGAGAGGAAAACATACACTGTTACTTAATAAGGATCATGGCTCATGGTTTTTTTTGGGTGAGATATATACGGATCTTCCTTTACCATCTGATACAAGTACATCAAAACACTGCGGTTCATGCACGGCCTGTATCGATATTTGTCCTACCTCAGCAATCATTGCTCCGTATAAGCTAGATGCTAGGAAGTGTATTTCTTACTTGACCATCGAGCATAGAGAATCAATCCCCATCGAATATAGAAAAGCCATAGGTAACCGTGTTTATGGCTGCGATGATTGTCAATTTGTTTGTCCATGGAATAAATATGCAAAAATAACATCCGAAAATGATTTTTTAGTAAGGCATGATTTGGATAAGCTATCCTTAGTCGAATCATTTAAGTTATCGCGAAAAGATTTTGATAAGTTATTTCAAGGAAGCGCTATCTATCGAATTGGATATGACCAATGGCTTAGAAATATTGCTGTGGGACTTGGCAATGCGCCAAAATCAGGAGAGATAATCAAAGTACTGAAAAGTAGGCTAGATTCTGCATCTTCGATGCTAAAAGAACATATTTTATGGGCCATTGAGCAACATAAGTAAAAAAATTTATTATTATTTGCTACAATTACGCATTAACTACAAAATCAATATTTTACGATCTCAATGACATCAATTACCCACTCTAAAAGTTGGATTCAACTTAAAAAGCATCATGATGAATTTTCAAATTCTCATATGCGTGATTTGTTCAATGACGATCCCGACAGATTTAATAAATTTAATTTACAGTTCGATGACTTATTGTATGATTTTTCCAAAAACATAGTTAGTCAAGACACCCTCAACCTTCTATATGATGTGGCACAAGAAGCTCATCTTAGTGATTGGGTTAACACTTTATTTAGTGGTGAAAAAATTAACTTTACAGAGAACCGAGCGGCTCTTCATATTGCATTGCGAAATAGATCAAATAAGCCTATTTTAGTTGATGGCAAAGATGTCATGCCTGAGGTGAATGCTGTCCTTGAGAAGATACGTCTATTCTCTGAAGCCTTCAGAGCTGGGGAAACGAAAGGTTTCACAGGTAAAAAGTTTAAAACAATAGTTAATATTGGTATAGGTGGGTCTGATCTTGGTCCTGCCATGGTATGTAATGCCTTAAAATCTTATGGTCATCCAGATATTACCCCTATTTTTGTTTCAAATGTTGATGGTTCCGACATATCACAAGCATTAGAAAAATGTGATCCTGAAACCACATTATTTATTATTGCCTCCAAAACTTTTACTACCCAAGAAACCATGACAAACGCCTTCTCGGCTAGAGAATGGCTAATAAATGAGCTAGGTAATGAAGATGCAATAAGGCATCATTTTATTGCAATATCAACAAACGAGTCAGCCGTTAAAGCTTTTGGTATTTTAGCAGGCAATATGTTTACATTTTGGGATTGGGTTGGAGGAAGATATTCGCTTTGGTCCTCAATTGGCCTATCTATTGCGATTTACATTGGTATGGATAATTTTGAAGATTTATTACTTGGGGCACACGAAATTGATAATCATTTTAAAAATGAACCATTAGAAAAAAATATCCCTGTTACATTAGCAATGATTGGTATTTGGTATATAAACTTCTATAACTACAATACACTTTCTGTGCTCCCATATGATCAAGGACTCTCACTGCTTCCCTCTTACCTCCAGCAAGCCGATATGGAGAGTAACGGAAAATTTATTGGAAGAGATGGGAAGAAGGTTTGTCTTCATACTGGTCCAATTGTTTGGGGTGAGGCAGGTACTAACGGACAACATGCTTTTTACCAACTGATTCACCAGGGTACCGACATTATCCCCACAGATTTTATTATGCCTATCAAGTCACAATATAAAATTGGTCGCAATGGAGAAAACCATCATAAGATTCTTTTTTCAAATTTTGTGGCTCAGTCCAGAGCACTCATGCTTGGAAAAACTGAAGATAATGTCCGTGCAGAATTAAAAGATAATGAAGGGACCAATATTGAAGAAATAATCCCTCACAAATCGTTCGAGGGTAACCGTCCTTCCAATTCATTCCTGTTTAAGGAACTGAACCCAAAATCACTTGGTCGTTTACTTGCGATATATGAACACAAAGTCTTTGTACAAGGTATTATTTGGGATATCAATTCTTTTGATCAGTGGGGAGTTGAATACGGCAAACAAATTGCGTCATTGGTTTTACCTGTTCTGGATCAAAACCAACAAGATGACAACTTCGATTCATCAACAGATAATTTAATTAATTACTTTAAAAAAAATATATAAACTATTAATTTAATTCAATATTATTATATATTTTTTTATACAAAAAGTTACTAAATGTTGTCCCTATCCCTGCCCCAAGCTGCTTAGCAAAGCGATCTGCAAAAGTCTCATAGTTTGTAAAATCAACTATCTCCTCAAAGCCAATTTCATCTTTTGCTACAGATTGGATATTGCCTAATTTGTCTGCAAGTCCGAGTTGTATTGCCTTCTCCCCAGTCCAAAATAGGCCTGAGAAAATATCTTTATTATCTGCGAGTCGATCTCCCCTTCCCAATCTCACGACATCAATAAACTGCTGGTGAACGTCAGTCAATAATTCATCAATATGTTCTTTGTGTTTGGGGTTTATCGGAAGGAATGGATCCATAATTCCTTTATTCTCTCCCGCAGTAACTAATCTCCTCTCGATTCCAAGTTTTTTTATTGCCTCTTCAAATCCAAAACCATTCATCAACACCCCTATTGAGCCAACAATACTCGCTTTATCTACATAGATTTGGTCAGTGGCTACCTCAATGTAATATCCACCAGAAGCACATATATCCTCAATCACGGCATAAATAGGAATTTCTGGATGTTCATTTTTATAGCGATAAATTTCATCATTAATCATTCCTGATTGAACTGGACTTCCCCCAGGACTATTAACTGCAATAATTACCCCTTTTGTTCCTGGATCACTATATGCGTTCTTTAGACTTTCTCTAAAATCAGATGCATTAACTGGAAGGTCTGTGCCTATCTCACCTTGCAAATTTATAAGAGCGGTAAAATTTCCAGATGATACTTTTACTTGATTGTTTCCTTGCATAAACAAAACCAACAGCGCAATTAGATAACCAAATGTGACTAATTTGAAAAAAATACCCCAGCGGCGTGACCTTCTTTGCTCGATAAAGGCTGTGTTGAGAACATTTTCTAAAATCTTATTATCTGGATCTTGCTTTTTATTTTCAGTCATAATTATCCTATTAAACCGTTATTACAATATTATTTTTTACTACCTCAAATGGCATAGAAATTAAACTTTCCCCATTACAAGGACCTGCCACACAAAGACCTGATTGGGGTTGATATAAAGCTCCGTGCGTGGCACAAACAATCAATTTATTATCCTCATCAAAAAAATCATTTTCCTCCCAATCTAACTCAACTGGAAGATGTTGACATTGATTTCTATAAACATAATAGCCCCCGTCAAATAACAATGCAAAACCAGTGCTCTTTTCACCATTAAATAAAAATTTAAATTTAACAGTGGAGGGGTCTTTTTCAAAACTTGAGACAGCTATTTTAATCTTTTTATCCATTTTTATTCAACCATGCAAACAAATCATATGAATTATCCACAATAACCAATGGATTATATTCTATAAGCTGTGACACAACCTGTGCTCCATAACTTACACC
>CALKDJ010000180.1 GCA_938084195.1 uncultured Methylophilaceae bacterium | reverse complement strand
ATTAGTGGAAGATCTAAAAAAAATTGAAAACGATAATGAATTGAGTGATAAGCAGAAAGATGAATCAATTAAGCAATTGCAAGATCCTAGAAAAGGAGAAATGTATACCCGTTGGGACATGATGGAAGCACCTCCTGATATTTTAATTAGTAACTTTTCAATGCTTAATTTAATGTTAATGCGTGAAGAAGAACAAAATATTTTTAGATCAACAAGGGAATGGCTATCAGAAAGTAAAGATAATATATTTACCCTAGTAATTGATGAGATTCATCTCTACAGAGGAACTGCAGGTACTGAGATTTCTCTGACAATACGAAACCTTTTAAATCGATTAGGTTTTGAAGATTATCCCAAGCAGTTTTCGTTTATTGCAACTTCTGCTTCAATTGATGGCAAAAAAGGTAAGCAATTTTTGGAAGAATTTTTTAGCGCACCAAAAGATAATTTTAAAATTATTCCTGGTGAGATTATTAAACCAAAACTTACAACGCCGCTATCTGAGACCGATATTAGTGAACTTTTACATGCTAAAAATGATGATGATTTTATAAATTGGGCAAGGAAGAATGAAATCACTCAAAAGGTAGGATATTATTTTGAAGAACATGATGGAGATGAATACAAACCTGAGGATGTTGAAGTTGTCTTAGAAAACATTACAAAGAAATCAAAAGATAAAGAACTCTATTCTCTAATTCTTAAATCACTCGAACTAGATAAGTCAGAAAAAGTAGAAGAAGAAATTCGATTCAGATTTCACAACTTTTTTAAGACAGTAAATGGTTTATGGGCTTGTTCAAATAAAAATTGCGACCAAGTAGATGATGAATTTCGACATCCAGATAGAAATATTGGCAAAATATATGAAATACCAAAGATTAAGTGTGATTGCGGACATCAAGTCTTAGAATTACTTTATTGTTCCCAATGTGGTGAGACGTCTTTTGGCGCAATTGTTGCTAAATATGACCAAATGGATGCAAATAATTGGCAATTAAGCTCTTCGCTTGGCGATAATAAAATTCCTCTTACTAATTTCGTTAATCAACGCAAGTATAGTGAATATCTTTGGTTATCAAACAATAAGCCAACAAAGTTAGATAAAAAAATTCATTCTCATACAGGTAAGGATTTTTCATGTGAATTAGAGTTTAAAGAAGTTTTTTATAACTCACATGATGGGCGGCTCAATGGCGATCCAGCTGAGTCAACAAATGCCATTATGATGACTATCAAAAAGGCTCAAGAAGCAGATTATGACAAAATTCCATCTTTACCAGAAAAGTGTCCGCATTGTTTAAGCGATTCTGTTAATAGAGGATTGTTGAAAACCGGTAAAGTCAATTCGCCAATACGAGCCCATACTATGGGACAAGGGATGGCTACAAATATATTGTCAAATCAAGTTTGTGAGCTTTTATCAAGTGGTAAAAAATTATCAAAATCAATTATTTTTAATGACAGCAGAGACTCAGCAGCTGAAATTGCTGCTTCAATTGAGACAAACCATTTTCAGGACACTCTGAGGCAGATTACCTTCAAGATTCTTGGAGGAGAAAACGAAAAGAATAGAATTGATATAGCAAGAAGAGCTGTTAGAGGATCTGAATTATCAAATGATGAGTTAAAAATCTTAGATCAATGGAAAAAAAATAATCCAGATCTTTTTGTAGCATTATCAATTGAGCTTCAAGCACCCAATGCTCTTAGCCCTGAGCAACATGAAATGATAGCAATGGCTAAAAATTCTTCTAACGCATTAAGCTGGGAGGAGTTAAAGGAAAAAATTGTAGAAGAACTTGTTATGATTGGTTTAAACCCAGCTGGAAATAAAACTAGTCTTAATGCACAAAATGATCCTTGGTATAAATATTTTAAATCTGATCATTGGGAGGCGGATATTGATAAGATCCAAGGCAGTGTTCGTGATAAGTATATGTCGGAACTATCGATATCATTAGCAAAAAATTATTTTGCTACAGCAGCAAGAGATCTTGAGTCACTCCATATCGCATTTATAAAACCAAAGGATATAAGCTTATTAAAAGAACAGTTACATGATTTTAATGAAGATGAAATATACCAATTAATTTCAACATGTATCAGGATTTTGGGAAGATTTAAGCAATTTATAGGGGGAGCATCAAGATATGGTGACCCTGCTATTAATATTCACGCGAAAGTGCGCGCCTATATAGCAAGAGTTTGCGAAATAAAATTAAAATTAAAAATAGATTCAGAAGAAACAGTAGGGATTATCAAATCTATAGAGGCTTATTTTAAGGATCAAAAAATTACTGAGTCAAATATTTTTCATTTAAATATTACAGGTGATTTTAGAGTTAATTTTATTAAATACGATGGCATATCAATATTTAGATGCAAAAAATGTCGCACTGATCACTTACATCCATCAGTAGGAGTATGTTCAAATCCTCAATGTCTTTCATCTGAAATTGAAAAAATTGATAAAAACGACCTCAATACTGATTATAAAGATTATTACTCGTGGCTATCAAAAAAAGAGCCAAAAAAAATTAAGGTTGAAGAGCTTACAGGTCAAACAAAACCTCCATCTGAGCAAAGAAAAAGACAGCGTTTTTTTAAGGGAATTTTTTTAGATGATGAAGTACAAATAATTGATGAACTTGAGTTACTTAGCGTCACAACAACTATGGAAGTTGGTATTGATATTGGATCTCTACAATCTGTAATCTGTGCAAATGTTCCACCACAGAGATTTAATTATCAGCAGAGAGTTGGTCGGGCTGGAAGGGGAGATCAAAAATTTTCCTACGCATTTACTTACTGTAAAAATAGCAGTCATGATGAATGGTTTTATAGATTTCCTAAAAAAATTGCAGGGGGTAAACCAACAGCTCCCTTTTTAGATTTAAGGCAGGATTTGATTTTTAAGAGATGCATAATTGCGGAAATTCTAAGAAAAGCATTCCTGTCATTAGAGGACAGGCCTGAAAGAAAAGCAAACAGCAATCATGGTGCTTTTGGATATTCAAATGAATTTGTTCAAGAATATAGTGAACGAATTCAGAGTTGGATCATAAATACCCAAGATGATATTGATGAGACAATTAGGTATTTTACTCACTTTAGTCAATTAAAAGACAACCAAATTAGCAAGCTTCGTGAATATATAAAAAATGAATTAGTTTATGATATTTGTGAACTTTGTAAAAAGGAATCTATTCATAAAGAGCCTGAATTAAGCGCAAGAATGGCACAAGCAGGTTTGTTACCAATGTACGGTTTTCCAAGTAGAGTTAGGTCATTATATTTTGATGTTCCGAAAGATAGTCAAAGTAAAGAGAGGTGTATAGTAAGCGACCGAAATTTAGAACAAGCAATAACAGCTTATGCGCCTGGCTCACAAATTATTAAAGATAAGCAAGTACATATATGCCAAGGTTTTATATTTTATGATGAAAAAAATAGCTTAATTGAAGAAAAATATCCATTTAGTAATAGCAGACATGTAAATAGATGTACGGCATGTAATTATTTGCAACTCCTTGATGATGAAGTCGATCAAGAAAATCCAGATTGCCCACTTTGTGATGAAAAAACTGAAAATATAGAGATGCTTGAACCACTTGGTTTTAGAACCTCTTATAGGGCGAGAGATTATGATTCATCTGTCGAAAGAAATTTTCAGATGTATGAACCTATTCTTGAGCCAATTGAAGAAAGTAATGAGTTAACCAAAAAAATTCTTTCCTTAAGGGTGACACCGTATTCACAAAAAAATATTTTGATTTTGAATGATAATTCTGAAAAGCTTTTTCCACTTTATAAAAATAATGTAGTTTATGACGAATCTTTTTTTCCACCAGAAGTTGTTGAGAAAAAATATATTGAACCTAAGCCATCGACTTATACTGATATAGAGCCGAAGAATGTAGCCATTGGAGCAATGAAAGTTACCGATGTTTGTGTAATTGAGTTCGAATCAGATCAATTTAATAAAAAAACTAATGTACTGGATTTAAGAGAGGTGCCACATGCTGCAAAAAATGCCCTAAGATCATTTGCAGAACTTTATGTAAAAGTAGCTTTAGAGATTTTAGATATTGAAGCAAGTGAAATTCAAGTTGGCTATCAAAGAAAGAAAAAAAATGGAAATTTAGTTGAGCAAATATTTTTATCGGATAAATTAGATAATGGAGCAGGTTACGCTGATAAATTATCTGAGGAAGAAGTTACTTTAAAAATTTTAGACACAATAATTAAAGATATCAAGCCGGAGTGGGAGAGCAGTAAACATAATAACTGTGATTCGTCCTGTCAAAAATGTCTTAGAAATTATGATAATAGAAAAGTACATGGCTTACTAAATTGGAAATTAGCGCTTGATATGTCAGAGATTGCTTCTGGTTTAAGGTATGACGAGGATAGATGGTTTGATGGAATTGAGAAAAAGCTTGATGGTTTTGTTAATGCTTATTCAGGACTTAGCTTTGAAATAAAAAAACTTGGAAATGTTTATGCTGTCGTGAATAACAAAAGAAAATTAGGAGTTATTTTAACTCATCCTTTATGGAACACATCAAGAGAAATATATTGGCCAGATGTATTAAGACAAGCTTTTACAGATTTGTCAGCCATTAGTGGTATGGAAGATATCCTCCCAGAGAAATCATTTTTAGACATTATGACATTTGAGAAAGCGCCGGTAGAGTTATTTCACCAACTTTTAGGTAAGCCATCTTGATAGTATTTCATGGAGCTATTAATTCTTCGGAGGGGAAAGCAACTAAGACAATTATAGAGCTTTTTAAAAAAACCTTTCCCAATTTAGAAGAAAGTGAGGAGCTTAATATAAAAGTTTTTTCTGGTGCAAAATTTCATGGCTACGAAATAAAAGATATCGATTGTATTTTAATTTGCCAATTTAAATCTCCTCAACAATTTAACCCAGTTCGAGAAATTAAAACTAGACCTAATGATGAAATAGAAAAAAGAGAAATCTTTATAGATAGTTTAGTTCTATGTATTGAAGTGAAAGATCATGATGCAAAATTTATCAAATTTGAGGGTAACTCAGTTCAAGTGAGTTACAGAAGAAATATTCAAAGCTGGCATGATGCTTCTGAGCAAAATATGAAGCAGGCACATACGTTAAGAGAATTTTTTAATGATGAATTTGGAAAAGCACCCTGGGTAACTAACTTGATTTATTTAAGCTCACTTGAGGAGAGTGACTTACCTAGACGACCTCATAATATAATTACTCCTAGTATAAAATCACGTGATTTTTTTACAGTTATTAGTGAGCATTCAAAGCCATTTAAAAGAAATGATAAAAAAACAATAATTAGCTGCAGTGCAAATAACTTCAAAGATAAATATATCAATTCAAGCCTATTTAAAACCAATACACCCACATCCCTTGATAGAAAAAAAGTAGATGCAATATCACGTAAAGAGGGATTTAACGAAGCTTGGATGGATGAAGTTGGAAAAAGAATGATGATATTCCGTGGCTCAGCAGGCACTGGAAAAACAATTGCTCTTCTACAGTTAGCTAATGAGTTATTCGAAAAAAAAGGAAGTCGGACTTTATTTTTAACCTATAACAAAGCACTTGTTTCAGATATTAGTCGAATTTCAATGTATTTAGGACTTCCTAGTAATGTCGATGACGGAGGAGTCAATACGCAATCATGTATGAGCTTTTTTTATTCAATTTTAAAAAGTTTTAGTTTGATTCCTGAAGATGAGGATTTCCTTAAGGTTTATGGCGACTTGATTAATGAAATGCAGAATGCATTAACTAACAATCTATTTTCAAATGATGAGATAGATGAGGTCTTTAAAAATTCCCCAAACACTTATGCATACGATTATGTATTTATTGATGAGGGGCAAGACTGGCCTAAAGAAGAAATTCAAATCATTAAGCACTTATTTGGAACTGAAAGA
>CALKDJ010000179.1 GCA_938084195.1 uncultured Methylophilaceae bacterium | reverse complement strand
GAATATATCATATTGATTTAATTAATCATTTTGATTATGTAAAAATTTATATTTCTTTTAGTGGCATGTATCAAAAAAAATAACTCATTAATTGATAATTGTAATAGCCTCCGTAAATATGTTTCCTGGCATTTTTTATATAGCATCTTATTTTTTCAAAGTAATTAACCTCAATAAATTTGTAATATAATACATCTTTATTTTTTTGGCTTATTTGATGAATGATTTAAAAATATGTGTTGTTGGACTCGGTTATGTAGGGCTCCCACTAGCTGTTGCTTTTGCAGAAAAGTTTCATGTTACTGGTTTTGATATCAATATCTCACGCGTTCAAGAGCTTAACAATAATATTGATAAAACGCTGGAGGTTGAAGAAAAATTACTTGAAAAAATAGGCAGTAATATAGATTTTATATCAGATATTAATGATGCTATTGATTGTGACATATATATTATTACTGTTCCAACACCTATTGACAAAGCTAATCGACCAAACCTAAAACCCTTAACTGACTCATCAAGATTAGTTGGTAAAATTTTAAATAAAAATAATATCGTTATTTATGAATCAACAGTTTATCCCGGAGTAACTGAAGATATATGTGTTCCTGAACTTGAAAATGCATCAGGTTTAAGATTTAATAAAGATTTCTTTTGCGGATACTCTCCTGAAAGAATAAATCCCGGAGACAAAGAACATACTGTAACAAAAATTCTTAAGGTAACTTCGGGCTCAACTCCTGAAATTGCAAAAAAAATTGATTGGCTTTATAACCAAATTATCATAGCTGGAACTCATTTGGCATCAAGTATAAAAGTCGCAGAAGCTTCAAAGGTTATTGAAAATACTCAAAGAGACATGAATATTGCTTTGATTAATGAGTTAGCACTTATTTTTGATCAAATGAATATTGATACTAATGAGGTAATTGCGGCTGCCGCAACTAAATGGAATTTTATTAAATTAACTCCGGGCCTTGTAGGTGGTCATTGTATTGGGGTGGATCCATATTATTTAACATTTAAAGCTGAAGAACTTGGTTATAAACCTAACCTAATTTTAGCCTCCCGACAGATTAATAATGGCATGGGCAAATATATAGCAGATAAAACAATTAAGGAAATGATAAAGGCGGGTAAAGTAATTAAAAATGCTAATATTCTTGTTTTGGGAGTTACTTTCAAAGAAGACTGCCCTGACATGAGAAATACAAAGGTTGTTGATATTATTGATGAATTAAAAGAATTTGATGTAAAAGTAGATGTTTATGATCCTTGGGTAAACCCAGATGAAGAAAAAAAATACTACAAACATGGAATTATTTCTGACCCTTTAAAAAATAATAAAAAATATGAAGCCATAATAGTTGCAGTTGCTCACAAACAATTTAAAAAATATTCATCAACAAACTATTCTCAGCTTTGTAATGAGGGAGAAGTAATTATTGATATAAAAAATATTGTCAAAAATCCAACTTGGAGGTTGTAATGAAAAGTTTTTCAACAATTAATGATAGAAAGATTAAAGCTGCCATAGTGGGATGCGGACGAATTTCGAAGAATCACTTTGGATCTATTGAAAAACATCAGGATAACATTGAACTTGTAGCTATTTGTGATATTGACAAAACCGTCCTTTCAGACCATGAAAATACTTATAAGGTAAAAGCATATCTCAACATTGAGGAAATGCTTAATGATACTCAAATTGATCTTGTCATTCTTTGCACTCCAAGTGGAATTCATGCAGATCAAGCAGAGTTATGTGCTAAACATAAAATTAACGTGTTAACAGAAAAACCAATGGCTACACGTTGGGGGGATGGTATCCGGATGGTAAAAGCATGTGATAATGCAGGGGTCAGACTTTTTGTAGTCAAACAAAATCGTAAGAATGCTACTTTACAACTTTTAAAACGTGCTGTAACTGAAAATAGATTTGGTAAAATCAACATGGTTCACCTTAATGTGTTTTGGACTCGCCCACAAGAATATTATGATCAGGGAGATTGGAGAGGTACTTGGGAATTTGATGGTGGTGCTTTTATGAATCAAGCTTCACATTATGTAGACTTGCTTGATTGGTTAATCGGCCCGATAAGTAAGGTGCAAGCAATGATGAGTACATCATTAGATATTGAAGTTGAAGACACTGGAGTATTAAATATAAAATGGCGTAATGGTGCACTAGGATCAATGAGTGTAACAATGCTAACTTATCCAAAAAATTTTGAGGGAAGCATCACTATTCTTGGTAACAAAGGGACAGTTCGAGTTGGGGGTGTTGCTGTAAACGAAATTCAACATTGGGAATTTGAAGACTCAAAAGATTATGATAAAAATATTAGCAATGCTAATTATGAAACAACATCTGTTTATGGTTTTGGGCATCCGCTCTATTACAAAAATGTCATTGAAGTGCTTAGAGGTAAATCTGAGCCTGAAACTGATGGTAGAGAAGGTTTAAAATCATTGGAAGTCTTAATAGCATCGTATCTTTCTGCTAAAGATGCAAAAACCATTTCGTTGCCATTGGATTTCTAATATGACATATCAAGCTCATGAAACAGCAATCATTGATGAAGGTGCAAAAATTGGTGATCGCTCAAAAGTTTGGCAATGGGTACATGTGTCTGGTGGCGCTTATATTGGATCAGATGTTTCGCTTGGTCAAAATGTTTTTGTTGGCAACAAAGTAAAAATTGGAAATGGATGCAAAATTCAAAATAATGTTTCTATATACGATAATGTTTATCTTGAGGAAGGAGTTTTTTGTGGTCCTAGCATGGTTTTTACAAATGTTTACAATCCTCGCTCACTGATAAATCGTAAAAATGAATATAAAGATACTTATGTAAAAAAAGGAGCATCTTTAGGTGCAAATTGTACAATCATTTGCGGAGTGAATATTGGTGAATATGCTTTTGTAGGTGCAGGGTCAGTTGTAAACAAAAATGTATCTAGTTACGCACTTGTAGTCGGTGTTCCTGCTAAACAGATTGGCTGGATCAGTGAATATGGAGAAAGATTAAACTTGCCCTTGGAGGGAAATGGAGAAGCAATTTGTGAGCATACTGGACGAAAGTACACACTTAAGAACTCTAAAATATTGGTTACTGATTAAATTATGAATATTGATTTCGCAAACTTACAATTGCAATATCAAAAGTATAAAGTTGATATTGACACAAAAATTCAGTCAATCTTAAATAAATCTAATTATATTATGGGTGAGGAAGTAGCTGAGCTTGAAAGATCACTCGAAAAATTTACAGGTTCAAAATATGCAATTACTTGTTCATCAGGCACTGATGCTCTTTTACTTGCCATGATGGCAGTGGATATAAAATCGGGCGATGAAATTATTACCTCTCCTTTTACATTCATATCTTCAGCTGAAACTATTTCATTTATAAATGCAAAACCTGTTTTTGTAGATATTGAACCTGATACATTTAATATAAATGCAAATTTAATTGAGGCAGCAATTACTAAAAAAACTAAAGCAATTATGCCTGTTAGTTTGTTTGGTCAACCAGCAGATATGGACACTATCTATAAAATAGCAAAAAAATATGCTCTGAAAGTTATAGTCGATGGTGCACAAAGTTTTGGCTCAATTTATAAAAATAAAACAGATAGTAATCACGGAGATATCTCTTGTACAAGTTTTTTTCCAGCTAAGCCTCTAGGATGTTATGGTGATGGAGGCGCTGTTTTTACCGATAATGAATATTATGCGGAAAAAATGAAAATGTTACGTGTTCATGGACAAAATAAACGCTATTATCACAAATATATTGGCATGGGCGGACGATTAGACACAATACAGGCAGCTATTTTGTTAGCCAAACTACCTCATTACAAAAAAGAACTTGAGGGCAGACAGAAATTAGCAAGTAACTACACAACCTCTTTAGCTCAATTTTTAAAAACACCAATCATAAAACCGAGTATATTAAGTGCATGGGCACAATATACTTTAAGGGTAGATAATAGAGAAAGTATCCAAGCTATGCTTAAGGAGGATGGTATCCCAACTGCTATTTATTATCCAATGCCTCTTCATCTTCAAGAGTGTTTTAGTTACCTTAAATATAAAAAAAATGATTTTCCTATTGCTGAAAAAGCATCTGAAGAA
>CALKDJ010000178.1 GCA_938084195.1 uncultured Methylophilaceae bacterium | reverse complement strand
CAAGATGGGGATGGGCTCCATTCTTTTGAAGAAGTAGATCAAGATATTGCTTACATGGATTACCAACAATTTAATCAACTTGATTTGAATCAAGATGGAAAGTTGAATTATGCAGAAGCTCAACGAATGTTCATTATTATTGTTGTTGAGGGGTAAATATTATGCCTAGTGAAAGTATTTTACGCCTGAAGAACTATTATGAAAATGATCGCCAATCTATAGGAGATCAGTTAATACTTACCTGCCTAAAAGAATGTACAAGATACAGAAGAGGCACAGCATTTTTTGCAAGTTCATCTTTTTTGACTTATGCCGACGCACTCTACCATGTCATACAAAATAACGTAAAAATTGAAATTTTATGCAGTCCAGTTATTAATGACAGTGGTATGATCAATCTTCTGCAAAGCAATATAACACCAGAAGAAAGAATAGAGACAATCCAAAGATATCAAGAGGATATTCTTCGTAAGGCATTAAAATACAAAGAAAATCCTCAACATAAAAAATACCTGGCATCAGAAATGCTTGCTTATCTTGTAGCTAATAACCAATTGATCATTAAGATTGCAATTAAGAAGAAAGATACATGGCCCGATCCTTGGCCAACTGAAGAAGATGTAGATAAACATTCACATCTTTATCATGTCAAGAGGGGTTATTTTGTTTTTGAAGATGAAAAAAAAGTAGTTTTTGATGGCTCTTTTAATGAAACACAAGGGAGCCTTCAGGATCACGGTGAGCATGCCAGTGTATATAAATCCTGGAAAAAGGATATTGAAGGCAAATGGGCTGAATCGAGAATAAAAAGAATAGATCAAGACTGGGAGTGTGAGAATGATAATCTTCTTATTAGAGATCTAAGTAAAGAGCTATTAGAAAAAATAAGAGAATCAGCTGATAAAAATAAAAAAATACGAGGTCCTCATCATAAACCAGATATACCGCCGCAACCTTCACCACCAAAACCAACACCAGAACCTATAAATGATGAAAAAAAATGGCGTCATAAAGATGAAGCATTAAAGATATTTTTAAAGAAAAAGGCTGGTATTTTAGCCATGGCTACTGGTACAGGAAAAACTTCAACTGCAATTAGTATTGCCAATCGATTATTTAAAGATAATTTAATTGATAGTGTCGTAATAACGATGGTAGGAAATCCACTTCTCTCGCAATGGGATGAGTCGTTAAGTAAAGATGAGGAGATGAGTAAGCGGGTTGTGATAAGACATTATGATAAAAAATGGCAAATGCAAAATTTTATTACAAATTCAGAAGACAGAGTTCTATTAATAACGAGTGATCAGTTAGGTGAATTTATGCGCTTTTATCCTGAAGAAAGATCAAAAAGAACACTTATTGTTTATGATGAAGTTCATGATATGGCTGCGGCGTCAAGACAAGAGTCAACAAAAGGCTACCATCAAAAATTTACCTATCGACTTGGGCTCAGTGCTACCCCAGACCGCGGAAAATTTGATGATGAAGGGACAGATTTTTTATATTCTGAGATTGGACCAATTATTTTTGAGTTTAAGATTGGTGATGCGATTAAGAGAGGAATTTTGGTCGAGTTCGACTATAAGCCTTTATTTTTTGAATTAACAGATGAAGATAAACAAGAAATAAAGCGCATTATAGGTCAACTTCATTCAAAAGACCCAAGTCGAAGATTATCTGAAAAAGATGCAGCAATGCAGATGGCGAATGTAAAAAAAGAATCAGAGAATATGTTGCTTGCATTTGATAGCTTTCTTAAAACAGAAGGAATTGGAAATTTAAATAGATCAATTATTTTTGTTAACAGTGAATCTTTTGGAGAAAAGGTGATTAAAATAATTAATGAGAGAGGTTTTACGAGCTACAATAAATTTATAAATACGAAAAGTACCGAAAATCTTGAAAAGCTAGCAGATAATTCTATTGAGTGTTTAATAACATGTCGCAAGGTGTCTCAAGGTATTGATCTTTCATCATTAAATAGTATTATTATTTTTGCTTCAGCGGTAAATCCTAGAGAAACTATCCAAAGATTAGGAAGAGCATTAAGGACAGAGGAGGCGAACCCAGATAAAAGGGCTTTCCTCCTAGATTTTTGTACCATAGAGGAAGAAGGAGATGAGGAGAAGTCAGATACTGTCCGAATGAAATGGTTAACCGAGCTAGCAAAAAATAAAAGAGAGGAATAAGAGATGGCAGAAATTTTAAAAGTTACAAAAAAAACCATTAATGACATTTGCAGAGAAGAAGGGCAACTCGATCTATATAATTCTTTAGTTGAATATCTAAAATTTCTAAATGAGAAGGAAAGATCCGCAGAAGAAAAGATGCCGATGGCTGAAACGATTATAAATAGTTATAAACTCAGAGAAGACAAAAATCTTGGTGAAGACCAAGAATGAAAATATTAATTCGTAAATGGAAGTCAGTTGGTATAGCTGGAGCGGATCAAGATGTTGATCTAATGCAGACTGCCACCAAGCCATATAGGATTGGCCTGTTTTGGTTAGATAGCGGGGGCGGTAAAACCACAACACATAACTTAATAAAAGTATGTCTTACAGGTGACTCATCTATGATTGAGGATAATTGGCATAAATTTGAAAGAAAATCCAATGATGAGTTCCATAAGGGTGAGGGAAGGTTTGATTTACAAGTATCTTTTGATGCAGAGATATATGATTTTATTTTACATCTAAACTTTGTTGATAAATCTATTAAGTTTGAAGTGTCAGGAGGACTAAAAGGACATTCATACGATTATCACGTTCCACTTGAAGCAAAACCTTATTTAAAAAAAGACTTTGTCGATCTTTATATATTTAATGGGGAATTCGCAAAATCTCTTGTTGAAGAAGACCGGATGAGTAAAGAAGCCGAAAAATCAATAAATACAATTTGCCAATTGGATCACTTTGATAAGATTATAGAATCTCTAGATACATTTTTTCAAGCAGAAAAAGATCGCTCTACTGTAAAAAAATCAGATAAGGGGCAAATTACTCTAATAGAAAACAAAATTAAAGCTCTTAAATAAAGAAAAAAACAGCTACAAGATGAAGTGCGAAAATCACAAAAACAAATTGTAGATTCAAATAAATCATTGGAGCAATTAAAAAAAGAAAAAAACCAATTTGATAAAAAACAAACAAAAATAATTGAAGATATTAAAAATGAAGAAAAAAAAGAGAACGATTTAAAAGAGGCAATAGAAAATAATGATAAAGAGCTCTTAGATTTACTTAAATACCCAAGTAATATTTCAAAAAAAATTGCCGATAGTTATAAAATATTTAAGAGCAATCTAGAAAAGCTTAAGATACCTGAACATTCTACGAAAGAATTTTTTAAAGATCTAGTTAAAGAGCCAAAGTGTATTTGTAATGAACCAATGACTAAAGAAAGACAAAAAATAATTATAGAAAATTCAAATAATTATATTGGTTCAGATTTAACTCAATTTTTAAATAGCATGAAAACGGACGTTCAAATAAATATTGAAGATGATTCAGGACAAAAAAGTAAAAAAATTGAAGAGTTAACTAATAAAGTAAAAGAAAATAATAATAATTTATTAATTACCCAAAGAAATTTGGAACACTTAAGAGATCAGGCTAAAGATTTAACTGGTAGATCGCTTCAAGATATTGAAAATGATATAGAAGAAGAAAGAAATAAAATATCGAGAGCTGAAATTCCTATAAATGATTTCGATGAGATGGATAGAGATGTTGATCAAAAGACAAGAGTTAAGGATATTAAAAGTGGACCAGCGATAGATGCACTAATAAAGGATTTCACTCAACAGCTCGGTTTGAGTTCTCGCTTAAGAGATTTAGATAAAAAAATAGGAAAATTAAAAACTCTTTTAATTCGCTTTAAAAATGAAAGTGGCTCAAAGTTAAAGAGTGGGTTAGTTGACGAAATGAATAGTCGTTTAACAAAAATTATTACTGACGATCCAATAACTGTTAAAATAGAAGATGAGGCAATAGTTCATTCTGGGGCAAGTGAAGGACAAACACTTACTCTTGCATATATATTTCTAAGCTCTGCTTTAGAAATGGCAGATGAAGTAAACCAATTTCCCTTTGTAGTAGATAGCCCTGCAGGTAAGATTGGCCAACAGTACAGGCAAAATGTCGCCAAAATGATTAGTAAATTTCCATGTCAATATGTCAGCCTTATTCAAGGTGGTGAACGTGAATGGTTTGGAGAAACATTAAATAAACATTCAGCTCCTGACATTAAAGTACAAACAATTCTGAGAAAATGCGGTTTCTACCAACATTATTTTGACAATCCACCAACAGGTTTTGTTGAACTAAATAATTCTGCATGGGTACCAGGATTCGAATTTTTCTCTAAGGTCCAGGGTCTACCTGAGGATGACTAATGTTTAGACTATCAAAAAAAGCAGATGAATGGACGAAAGATATTGTAAATAAATCGCCATTTGTTTTAAAGCTTGATATTTACTATTTATTTCTATTAGTAGGCTTAACTGCAAAAAAAAGCAGTGCTTTTACTGATTTCGGAAAAGATATTAATAATTCATTCCCAGACGGATTTAAGGAACAACAAAAATTAATTATTAATTTTTTACTAATTTCTAGAAAAAAATTACTAGCTATTCCAGATGATGATAAACAAAGGATAAGGTCTGAGTTATTAGAAAAATACATAGATCCAGAAACCAACTCATTAACTTTGGCAGGGCGAAACCTTTCAAACGAATATGCAAATGCTGGTTTTGAGATACTCGAAAATCTTATGGCATCACCTAAGGATGCTTCAGCATTTTTACATAAATGTTTAGATCAAATTAAAGAATTAGAGAAGAAATTTTAATAATAAGGTTACAAATTCCTGAATTCAGGAATTTGTACCAATACCATCTCTTAGGTAATCTTTTAGTTTTTTTGATTTACCACTTGTTAAGAATGAAATCCCCCTGTGAAGATGTACTCTAAAATATAAGTTTACATTTTCTTTTGTTATTTCCACCTTGTCTTCAATGAGTCTTTGTATCAAAAGTCCCATATAAATCTTTTCATATGTGCCACCAAAGGTTCTCCAGGTCATCTCAATGGAGCTATCAGCAGGAATATTTTCAACAGCTGGTTTATTCTTATCTTTAAGAGAAATAGCAAGTGCCCACCGACAAATAATATTCCAATTTTGCACACCAGTTCTTCTCTTAATGTTAATAAGTTGTACCCTTGCTCTTTCAGAAACTCGAACTTGTTCAATCATGCAGATACCTTTTTA
>CALKDJ010000177.1 GCA_938084195.1 uncultured Methylophilaceae bacterium | reverse complement strand
GGATCTGCAGGACTCAAATCGACTTATGAGGCTGCCATAAAAGGTAAGAGAATTTTGTTAGCCAATAAAGAGTCTATGGTCATGGCAGGCACACTTATTATGGCTGAAGTAGCCAAAAGTAATGGCGCTATCATTCCGGTTGATAGTGAGCATAATGCTATTTACCAAGTGTTGACAAGCCACACGAATAAATCCATTCGCAAGGTGATATTGACTGCCTCTGGGGGCCCTTTTAGAGATCTTAGTGCTGATGAGATAGAGCATGTAACGATAAAAGACGCTCTCAATCACCCAAATTGGTCGATGGGGGATAAGATTACTATTGACTCAGCCACCATGATGAATAAAGGATTAGAGGTCATAGAGGCATCTTATTTATTTAACCTTCCCCCAAAAAAAATAGAGGTGTTAGTGCACCCACAGAGCATTATTCATTCGCTTGTGGAGTATGAGGATGGAAGCTCATTGACGCAGTTAGGTTGCCCTGATATGCGAGTACCCATATCTTACGCTCTAGGGTATCCGGATCGCATTAAGTCCGGTGTAAAGGGTATTAACCTAGAGGAGTGTGATAATTTAAGTTTCACTAAGCCTAACCATCAAATCTTCCCTTGCCTCAATCTTGCTTATGAAGCCCTGGATGCAGGGCAAGCCCATATCATTACTTTAAATGCGGCAAATGAAATTGCGGTAGATGCCTTCTTACACAAAAAAATAAGCTTTACCCAGATATACGCTCTAGTTAGAGGCGTGTTGGACACATTTAAATCAGAGAATCCAAGTGATATTGACTCTATTATCCTATTGGATAAGAACGCAAGAGAAAAAGCGCAGCAGATGTTAATGGACGTCAAGATTTGCTGACACTCATAACTTTTATTCTAACCATATCTATCATCGTTTTAGTCCATGAATTTGGTCATTACTGGGTTGCGAGGTTTTTTAACATCGAAGTAGATAACTTCTCAATTGGTTTTGGTAAAGTGTTACTTAAAAAGAAAATAAAAGGCACCGATTTTTGCTTAAGAGCCATCCCATTGGGAGGTTTTGTAGCATTCTCTCAAGTAATAAAAGAAAAAAGTAACATTGCATTTGAGGATGCCAAGCTCTTTCAGAGGTCTTTAGTCATTTTAGCGGGACCCTTAATCAATTTTATTTTTGCTTTTTTGCTTATCGTTGTTATTGTAAGTGGGACCCAGCAACGAATCATACCCACCTTAACTTTTATAGAGGATAATTCATTTGCCGAGAGCATAGGTATGAAAGAAGGGGATGTGCTTACTCATATTAATGGCGATCCTTTTTTATCGGTTACTGAAATACAAAGAGCATACAAGAAAGAGCTCATTCAGAGTATCCAACTTAATCGAGAAGGGAAGAAATTATCACTACTAATACCCGATAAATCAATTGATGACATGGGATTGTACTTTTTCCCCAATAAACAAAACTCTGTTTTAGTTAAAGCTGTATTAGACGATATGCCTGCAAAGCAAGCAAATATAGCTCCTGAATCAATCATTAGTTTTATAGATGAAAAGCAAGTGTTATCCGTTGAAGGTGCGGTGGATATTATAAAAAATAGTCCCAACAAAGAAATAGTCATTACAAGCCTACTTAATGGAAAAACTCAAATACATACTACTACTCCGATTATCCAAGATAAAAAGGGCATTGTGGGTATGGAACTTAAGTCCAATATGGAATATAAAGATCATATAAAATCATTTAAATACAATATTTTAGAAATAATACCTCAATCTATTTATAAGATGATATTGGTTACCAATACAATCATAGACGCTTTATGGAAGATAGTGACTGGGAAAATATCTCTTGATAATCTTGCAGGACCTATTTCTATTGCGAATTATTCGTATGACTCAGTAAACGCAGGCCTTATTAGTTTTTTGTCGTTCTTAATTATCCTTAATATTAACGTTGGTTTAATTAATTTATTACCCATACCGACATTGGACGGTGGTCACCTATTATTTTATTGTATTGAATTTTTCTCTGGAAAAAGAGTAGAAGGTAAAAAAATGCTTATTTCCCAACAACTTGGAGTAATATTTTTATTACTTATATTCCTAATTGCAGTATATAATGACATTTTAAAACTTTAAGAATGTTAATGAAAAAAATAGTTACCTTTTTTTTATTTCTTTTTATATCCTTCACAACGAATGCTGAATCACTGACCGTCTCTGATATTAAAGTAGAGGGTCTTCAAAGAATTCCTCCAGGACTTGTTTTTAACAATATTCCTTTTGAAATTGACGATCCCATTGATGATATTAATTTCTCAAAATCCATAAGCTTGATTTATAAAACCGGGCAATTTAAGGATGTCGCGATTGAGCGTGAAGGATCAGTAATTATTATCTCAGTGAGTGAAAGGCCAATTATTAATGAGATTAATTTTTATGGGACCGAAACATTTCAGCCCGAAGCATTAGTAAAAGGATTATCCTTAATGAATCTAGCAAGCGGGCTTGTCTTTGATAAGACTTTAATTCTGCGAGCAGAACAGGAATTAATAGATCAATATATTTCAAACGGAAAATATACATCATCTATAACTAGTGAGATTGTACCACTGGAGAGAAATAGGGTTGATATTAATTTTTATGTAGAGGAGGGGAGAATTTCTCGCATTAAAGATATATCAATCATTGGTAATCGTTCGTTTGACACAGAAGAACTGCTTGGAAACCTCACCTTAAGAAAAACAAATTTAATGTCATGGTGGGAAAAGGATGATCGTTATTCAAAGCAAGTTTTAAAAGGAGATCTTGAAAAGCTAAGATCCTTTTATATGGATAAAGGATATATGGATTTCAAAATTAATGCCTCAAGAGTAAGTATCTCAAAAAATAAAAAAAATATTTACATAGCTATAAATATTGATGAAGGAAATAAATATACGTTTGGTCAAATAAAGCTGAAAGGTAACCTTCCTGATACCTTAAGTCTGGCAGAGCTTGAGAATGAGCTTTTAATTAGATCGGGTGATACCTTTAATAGAAGTAAGCTCAATGGTAGCTCAACTAAAATCACCAAAAAGCTTGGTAATTACGGATTTGCTTTTGCTAACGTCAGTTCAGTTCCCAATATTGATAAGGTAAAAAACATAGTGGATTTTACTTTCTTTGTCGACCAAGGGAAAAAGATATATGTCAGAAGGGTTAATATTCTTGGTAATGAAAAAACTAAAGATGAAGTTATTAGGCGAGAGCTAAGACAGCTAGAATCCTCTTGGTTCTCTCAAGAAAAAATCGATAGATCAAAGACAAGACTTACTAGAACTCAATACTTTGA
>CALKDJ010000176.1 GCA_938084195.1 uncultured Methylophilaceae bacterium | reverse complement strand
ATGGAAAGTCTCGCAAAGATTCCTGTTAATGTAGAAATTGCTAGTGAGTATCGATATCGTACTTCGGTTCCAAATAAGAATCAATTAATTGTTACTATTTCTCAGTCGGGTGAAACTTTAGATACGATTGAGTCATTGAAGCATGCAAAAAAAATTGGCCATGAAAAAACTTTATCTATATGTAATGTTCAAGATAGTGCCATCGTTAGAGAATCAGAATTAGTTATATATACACGAGCAGGAATTGAAATTGGTGTGGCTTCAACTAAAGCTTTTACTACTCAGTTAGCAAGTTTATTCATTTTGACCATGATTATAGGAAAGAACAATAAATGTATTTTAAATGAAGACGAAAAAAAATATCTCGATGAGCTTAGGTTATTGTCGGGAAATATACAATTTGCTATTGATTTAGAACCTCAAATAAAAGAATGTGCGAAACAATTTGCTTTAAAGGATAATGCACTATTTTTAGGTCGAGGTATTCATTACCCTATTGCTTTAGAGGGAGCTTTAAAATTAAAAGAAATATCTTATATTCATGCAGAGGCATATCCTGCTGGCGAATTAAAACACGGGCCTTTGGCCCTAGTAGATAAAGATATGCCTGTTGTGGTAATTGCACCTAATGATAAATTATTAGAAAAAGTAAAATCAAATATGCAAGAGGTTAAAGCACGAGGTGGAATATTATATGTATTTGCAGACGGGGATAGTCATTTTAGTGAGGAAAAAGATATCAAAGTTATTCGAACTCTAAGACATGCAGGAATATTTTCTCCAATTGTTCATGCAATTCCAGTTCAATTGCTTGCATATCATGTTGCTTTAATTAAAAAAACAGATGTAGATAAACCTAGAAATTTGGCAAAATCAGTTACCGTGGAATAAATTTTGTTGAGGAGTTTATTAAAGTATGAGAGTTGTTTCTTGGAATATGAATAAGAGAAAAAAAGGCTGTTGGGAATGGCTCTTGGAAAATAATTCATCGGCGAATTGTTATAATTAATCCTTTATTATAACTAATCACTTTAAAAAAATTATCTATGAATAAAAATAATACTCACGTATCAAATGTATTAGTAATAGGAACTGGAGGAGCAGGATTAAGGGCTGCTATTGAAGCTAAAAAAGAAGGGGTCGATGTAATTGTGCTTGGGAAAAGACTCAAAGAGGATGCTCATACTGTTTTAGCTGCTGGTGGAATTAATGCAGCATTTGGAAATGTGGATCCTCAAGATTCTTGGGAACAACATTTCGCAGATACTATGTTGGAAGGATACGGATTAGCTGACCCTCGCTCTGTTGAAATTATGGCAAAGGAGTCCCCAGAATTAGTAAGTGAGATTGATGAATGGGGAGCAAACTTTGCTAAACTTTCTGATGGAAAATTAGATCAGCGATTTTTTGGAGCCCATACCTACAGAAGAACATGTTATTCGGGTGATTATACGGGGCGCTCTATATTAAACGCTTTAATAAAGAAGGTAAGTGATTTAAAAATACCTATTTTAGATTCTCAATACGTTACCGAGCTTCTTGTTCATAAAGAAATCTGTTTTGGAGTAATGGCCTTTGATATAAAAACGGGAGAAAGAACTGTTTTTTTAGCTGATTCGGTAATTCTTGCAGCTGGTGGTCATACTAGAATTTGGAGAAAGAGTTCCTCTAGAAGAAATGAAAATACTGGTGATGGCTTTTATTTATCATTAAAAGCAGGATGTAGTTTACAAGATATGGAATTAGTCCAATTTCATCCCACTGGAATGGTAATCCCTGAAGAAATGGCAGGCACACTTGTAACAGAGGCAGTCCGAGGTGAAGGTGGAAGATTGATTAATGGAAATGGTGAGCGTTTTATGGAGAATTATGATCCTGAACGTATGGAACTTTCCACGCGGGATAAAGTAGCGATGGCCAATTATACTGAGATTATAGAGGGAAGAGGAACTCCAAATAATGGGGTTTATTTGGACATAAGTCATAAATCGAAAGATTTGATAATCGAAAAACTTCCAAGAATATATAGACAATTTTTAGACACATTAATGATAGATATTTCAAAAAAACCAATGGAAGTGTCCCCAACAGCTCATTATTCGATGGGTGGAGTTATCGTTGATTCAGATACTCACAAAACAAATATAGAAGGATTATATGCTGCAGGAGAAGTAGCAGGGGGCCTACATGGAGCCAATAGATTAGGTGGTAATTCTTTGGCAGAAATATTAATATTCGGACGTCGCGCTGGTCGAAGTGCATCAGAGAGATCAAAAAATATAGACGTTCAATATCGTTCTAAAGAATCTATTAAGCTAGCTCACGATAAGATAAATTCATTTATAAAATCTGGTTCACAAATGGCACGTCCACTTCAAAGGGAACTTAGGAATATTATGTGGGAATATTGTGGCGTTGTTCGGGATAGCTCAGGATTGAAAAAAGGTTTAGAAAAAATAGATGACCTAAAAAAATCATTATTTGATCTTGATGTAAGGCCTAGTTCAGAGGGATTCGAAGATTTAATGTTAGCATTTGATTTAGAAGGGTCAATTATTTCTGCGTCTGCAACATTTTTAAGTGCTGCTAAGAGACAAGAGAGCAGAGGCGCTCATCAAAGAACAGATTTTGAGGAAATCGAAAATAGATTTAATTTGAATATTAAAGTAGATATGGATTCTAATGGCAACTTAAGACTATCAGAAAAAAAGTTAGAAAACATGTCTGATGAACAAATTAGTGCTATTAAAAATACTGAAGAAATAAATGATTTAAGTGGAAAACTTCTAGAGTAATATATAAATATCAATCTTTAAATATTTTTCTCTTTGTCTTGATATTCTTTTAATTTTTTTTCATACTCTTCCTCAGTGAACTCATGCCAACCTATACATTCACCAGTAGGACTTCTTCCACAACCACATACAATTACATTTTCATCCTTGCTATCCATTTTCTCTCCTTAAATGAATTTTAACGGGAACCAATAATTTTACATGAAATAACCTATATATAGTTAAAAAAATAAAAAAAATACTACATATTGTATTTTTATAGCGAATCTGGTTTAAAATATGGCAAGTTTAAAGAGATGAAAGTTTAAACTTTTCTATATTACAACAGGAGAAATGGTATGGATGTATTAGCTACAGTAAGAAAGTGGGCTGGTGGACTTTCAGAAACAGTTGTTAGTCTTTTAGCATTATCAATTGTTCTAGAAATTTTAATGGGCGGCCAAGCTGTTCCATTTTTTGGAACACCAGACGTAATTGGAACCGTAACTGGACTTATTAACAATCTTGGTAGTCAAGGGATTGTTGGACTGGTTGCAGTTTGGGTTCTGTATTCAATTTGGAAATCTAGAAAGTAGTATGGAGCTAGTTTAAATTTTTTGAGAAGGGCTCGTAAGGGCCCTTTTTTAAAATAATTTAGGGAATCAAGATTTGAATACATTAAAACATTTAAAAAAATGGGCTAATAACATTACCGAGACATTGGTTATTTTAATTATTTTAATTTTACTAGTAGAAATTCTACTTGGTCAAACAAATATCCCATTTATTGGTTCTTTTAATGTGCTGCAACAAATAATTAATATAGTAAAACAAATATCATTATCAAATGCTTCAGCTGGAATCGTCTTTATTTGGATAATTTTTCAGATTTATTCACCCAAAAAAAATTAAACTAAATTAAATTTTCACTTTCAAAAGGCACAAATAATAAGTACACTATTATTTGTTACGAAAGTATTACAGGTTTTATGATATGTTAAATATCATATGTATTTTTGCTTAGATAAATAAGGAGGAGTTTATGAGTGGAGCATTAGATCCGTCAGATTTCGTTGGAATGAGCTTTTGGATTATTTCAGCGGCAATGGTGGCAGCAACGTTTTTTTTCTGGGTTGAAAGAGATAGAGCGGTAGGTAAATGGAAAACTTCATTAACAGTAGCTGCTATGGTTACTGGTATTGCAGCGATCCATTATTTCTACATGAGAGGCGTATGGATTGATACAGGAGATTCACCAACTGTATTTAGATATGTCGATTGGTTATTAACAGTACCACTACAAATTGTCGAATTTTATTTGATACTTGCAGCTATTGCAGTTGTAGCTGTTTCTGTATTCTGGAGACTTTTAGTAGCATCCATTGTGATGCTAGTTGGTGGTTACCTTGGTGAAGTCGGAACAATAGGTTATTGGGCTGGTTTTATTATAGGGATGGCGGGTTGGATATATATTATCTATGAAGTATTCGCCGGTGAAGCAAGTCAAATTAGTGCAAGTAAAGGTACAGCAGCAAGTAAGAAGGCCTTTAATGCATTACGACTTATTGTGACTGTTGGATGGGCTATATACCCTATCGGTTATGTACTTGGTGCAGGCGGAGATGGCGCTGCAAACTTAAACCTTGTTTATAACTTAGCTGATTTTGTTAACAAAATTGCCTTTGGTGTTGTAATTTGGGCAGCAGCTACTTCAGGATCAAAATAATATATTTATTTTGTAGTTATATAAACGAAGCAAAAAATACAAAAAATACGCGTCATTTATGGCGCGTTTTTTTTTAATTAAAATTTAAAGGGATGACATGGAATTAGCAAGCTATAATTTAATTTATAATTTCTTATCTTTTGCTATTGCTGCGTTTGGTGCAAGTACCGTTTTTTTCTTTGCCCAAAGGTCACAAGTTGCTCCAGCCTATAAAACTGCTCTCACCCTATCTGGATTAGTATGTTTAATAGCTTTTTATCATTACTTAAGATTATTTAATAGTTTTAATGATGCATATTTAATTTCCTTTGATCTTATTACAGAAACAGGAATTCCTTTTAATGTGTCATATCGTTATGTTGGATGGTTCTTAACTGTTCCATTACTACTGTTGGAGTTGATTCTGGTAATGCGACTTAATAAAGAGGAGACCTATTCAAAAGGAACAAAATTAACTATAGCAGCAGTGATAATGGTTGTCCTAGGTTACCCTGGTGAAACATTGGTGGACCCAAATCAGTTAGGTGAAAGAATGATTTACTGGCTTATGGCGATGATTCCTTTCTTATATATTCTTTATAATTTGGTCATAGCACTGAAAACTGCAATATCTAAACAACCAAAAAATGTTCAGAAATTAATAAGTAATGCGAGATGGCTTCTTATATTTTCTTGGACCATCTATCCCATCATTTATCTATTCCCGATTTTCTATTTAAACACCTCAGCTGTTCATGTTCAGATTGGCTATACAGTTGCCGATTTGATTTCAATTGCTGTATTTGGAGTAATGATTTATTTAATTGCCCAACGCAAATCAGATTTAGGATCCTAAATCTTTAATTTACGTAAATCGAATATTTTTAGTTTTTAAATATATGTTTAAATAAGCATATGGATAAAGATTATTGGAATAAATATGCTATGCCCCCTGAAGCAGATCAATTTTTAGTTGAGGTTAAGGAAGAATTTGCTCAAAGCTTTGAGGTTAAGGATAAGTTTTTATCTGGATGGCTAAAACATCATAATGAGACTAAAGGCAAATGGATTAGAGCTAGATTAGCATTGGCAACAGGTGGATTGTTGGGACTTTCATATCAAACAGTTACTAAATGGGCGATTGTGTGTGAGCTGATTCATAGTGCATCTTTATTGCATGATGATATTTGTGATCAAGATACAATGCGACGAGGAAAAACTGCAGTATGGAAAGAATTCGGTGTGCCTGCAGCAATATGTTCTGGTGATTATTTAATAGCAGAATCTTTTAGAAAGCTTACTGAAATTGAGCAAGGGTGGCATCAGAATATATTATTAAAGTTATTATCAAATTCGGTTAAGGCTATTGTTTTTGGTCAATCGCTAGATGTCAGTTACGAACATTTAACAATAAATAAAGAGCAATATAAGGATATAGCAATTGAAAAAACATCTCCACTAATATCTATGCCTATGATGGGTATGTTTCGTTGTAACGAGCTATCAGATTTAGAGTGTGATGCTTTAGAAGAAATATCTAAAGAATTTGGATATGCATATCAATGTTTAAACGATATGGAGAATTTATATGGAAAAGAACAAGAAGCTTACACAGACTTAACGAAAGGTCATCCAAATATTATTGTAATAAATGTTTTAAATGAACAATCAGAGGATATTAACAGTCGAATAAAAAAAAATCCAAGCAAGCTTATCAAATTAATTGAAAAAAAACATTACTTGAATTGTATAAAAGAAATAAAAAATACTTTAAATGAAGCAGAAAAAATTATGCATCGTTTACCAATTATTATCAGACCGATATTAGAGTCATTAAAGAATGAAATGCTTATGAGAATTAAAATAATATGAATAGAGTAGGTATTATAGGAGGTGGCTTTGGAGGCATAGCATCAGCAATTAGAATGAGAGCTCGAGGCAACGATGTTGTGCTTTATGAAAGATTAGAATCTTTAGGGGGAAGAGCACAGGTTTTTAAAAAGAATAATTATATTCACGATGCAGGCCCAACTGTAATTACAGCCCCTAATTTATTTTATGAGCTATTTGAATTATTAGGAGAGAATTTAGAGGATTATCTAGAATTTAAATCCTTAGACCCTTGGTACAGATTTAATTTCCATGACCAAAGTCAGTTTGATTATGGTCCCAATAGAGAAAAGATGTTAGATCAAATTAATGATATTTCACCAGAAGATGTTGCTGGATATCTAGCAATGTTAAAAGAAGCGGAAAAAATTTTTGAATTAGGTTATGTAAAACTTGCAGGGCATCCATTTAACAAAATAAATACAATGATTCGTTATGCTCCAGATATCCTTAAAATGAAGGGGTACCAATCTGTTTTTAGTTTTGTATCAAAACATCTTAAACATCCAAATCTTAGGCAAGCATTTTCAATCCAACCATTACTTGTTGGGGGTAATCCTTTTACTACTTCATCTATTTATTCCTTAATTCACGCATTAGAGCAGAAATGGGGAATTTATTTTTGTATGGGTGGAACTGGAAAGTTAGTAAAAGAACTAGAAAAATTGATGTTAAGGCATTCAATTACAATTAAATATAATCATGATGTTAAAAGCCTTTTTACGCAGGGAAATAAAATTTCAAAAGTTTTATTTGAAAATGGTGCAGAAGAGTCATTTGATTATGTAATTAGTAATGCAGATCCTATACAAGTCTCAAAAGAACTGATGAAAGGTAACAAGATATCATTTCATAATCAGTTGATTGCTAAATTTGCAAAACATTCTATGGGATTATTTGTTCTTTTTTTTGGATCTAGAAAGAGTTATAAGGATGTAGCTCACCACACTATATGGATGGGCCCTAGATATAAAGAATTATTAGAAGATATTTTTGATAATCACCATTTAGCTAAAGATTTTTCTATCTATCTTCATCGACCAACTTGTACAGATACTTCTTTTGCTCCTAAAGGTCATGATAGTTATTATGCATTAGTTCCAGTACCCAATCTAAAAGGAAATCAAAACTGGAATGAAATTAAGGAAGACTTTTCAAATGAAATATTGGCGGCTTTAGGAAAAACAATCATGCCTAATATCCAGAGCAATGCTCGAGATATATTCTGTATGACACCTTTGGATTTTAAAAGAAATTATAGAACGCCTTATGGTAGTGGATTTTCAATAGCCCCTATTCTTGCCCAATCTGCCTGGTTTAGAACGCATAATCAGGATGATAAATATAGCAATTTATTTTATGTGGGCGCAGGTACCCACCCAGGTGCGGGAGTTCCAGGGGTAATTAACTCTGCAAAAGTTGTGGAGAAACTAATTTATTCATGAGTAATCAATCGCAAGTTATGAGAACACATGGTAAAACCTTTTTTTGGGCATCATGGTTTCTTGAAAGAGAAGTTTCTAACAGGCTCTATGCAATTTATGCATTTTGCCGTCGAATTGATGATCTAGTTGATGAAAGTAATGACGAAGTAGAGCTTAGTAAGAATTTTTATGATGTTATTAATGCTTGGGAAAATAATGAATATCACCGTGCCTTTCAAGAATTTAAAGGTATTCCACGCAATTATCTCCCCAGAGAGGAGATTATTAAAGAGTTCTTAAAAGGCCAAGCAAGTGACCTTAATCATCATCAACCAAAAAATATAAAGGAGTTACTTATATATTGTTATAGGGTAGCTGGGGTTGTGGGTTTAATGGTTTGTGATTCAATGGAGATAAAAGATAAAAAATTAAAGTATTTTGCTATTGATCTTGGGATAGCTATGCAACTCACTAATATATGTCGTGATATAAAAGAAGATGCTGAAAGGGGAAGAATATATTTACCAATAAATATAATAAGAGGCCTTACAACAGAGAATATTTTAAGTCCAACAAAGCAGCAATTAATTGATATCAATCAAGCGAGAGATCGCTTACTCAATAGGGCAGATTTATACTATGAAAGTGGATATCAAGGTATAGAGCATTTGCCAAAGAAAACGGCACGATCTTTAAAAATAGCTGCACAACTTTATCAAGCAATTGGAAAAAAAATGATAAAGAGTAAAAAAACATATTTAAATGGCCGTATCTATTTAAATAAGTTAGAAAAAAGTTTAATTTCAATGCAGATTGTCTTACGGAGAAACAATATTAACGCTACTAAAATTCACAATCATTTACTACATGATTCCATAAGAAAACTTCCTGACTCACACAATAAATGAATAAAAAATATGACTTAGTAGTTATTGGAGCAGGTTTATCAAGCTTAATGTTTCTGAATCGTTACCTAAAAAAATTTAAAAAACATTCTGTTTTAATTCTTGAATCTAAAAAAAGTATAAAAAAAGATCAAACTTTTTGTGTATGGGAAGGACCAGGACTTGATAGTATTCAAAAAAACTTTAATTTACAGCCCAAAAAAACTTGGAATAAAATATTAATTCAAAATCAAGACAAAAATATTTCTAGAACAATCAGTCCTTATCAGTATGTTTGTTTTGACGGATATGAAACATTTAAGCGATTAATAAAAGAGCATGCTAATCAAGTTGAAATAAAGAGAAATATATTGGTGGATAAAATTGAAAAGAAACATGATGTATTTAATGTATTCTGCAAAAATAAATTATTTCAGGGACAATATGTAGTTGATAGTAGAAATAATGATAAAGATTTAGACGTAACCTCAGTCCATGTTAAACAGGCATTTGTGGGGCATGAGATTGATGTGCCAAAAGATACTTTTTCCTCCGATCAGGCAACAATAATGTCTTTTAAAGATAATTCAGAAGAGGTAGAGTTTACTTATATTCTTCCCTTTTCATCTAAAAAAGCATTAATTGAGACCACTGTTTTTTCAAAAAATCCTAACTTAAATAGTATCGCAAGAAAGCATAAAAAATTATTAAGGGCATATAAAGACTATAAAATACTTAGATCTGAAAAAGCCATAATACCTATGGCTATTATGAAAGATAAAACAGAAAATGCTGCATGAAGAATAGGAACTAATGCAGGGATGGTAAGACCATCTTCAGGTTATTCTATGAGAAGAATTGCTTCATGGATTCTCAATATAAATATTGTAAAGCTCAATGAAGCTAATCATAAATATTATCAATATAAACAAGATAAGTTTCTTAATTGGTTAGATTCTATTTTTTTAAAAGTGATATATTTTTATCCTGATCAAGGCCCCTATCTTTTTATGCAATTATTTAGTCGCGTAAATATGCCCTCGCTTATAAGATTTTTATCTGATAAACCATCAATATTGGATTTGATTAAGGTGTTATGGAGTATGCCAAAAATTCTTATGATTAAAGGAATGCAAAAAAATAATGTCTAAATATAATAAGCACCAATTAATTATTATATGTTTGATGTTTTTTATGCTTGAGTATATTTTTTATACAGATACGCAAATATTTAAGTTATTTCAATTTACTAATTTCGTGGAACAGAACGCAATTATTTTTTTATCTTTTATTTTTATTATGACATTAGGGGTTAGTCACGGGGCATTGGATGGAAAAATTATATGGGAACAAGGATCTAACTTTAGTAATAGGGTAAAAATTTATTTTTCTTATTTACTTATTGTTAGTGCTGGAGGTTTGCTTTGGATGATTGCACCATTTGCTGGGCTAACTCTTTTACTTATATTATCTATATTTCATTTTGGATCGTCTGACCTTAAATTTTTAGGTACAGTTAGTCAAATTCAAAAGACAAGTTGGGGATTCCTAATGACATTTTTACCCTTAGGCTTTCATCAAGAAAGAGTGAATGAAATTTTTTATTTACTTACCAAGAGCTCTCTAAATACAACAACGTTTCTGGTAATCTCAAGCTTATTGGCAGTAGCATTTTTAATTTATATATTTATTGCAGTTCGCCAAATTTTTAAAAATATTAATAAATTATCTGAGGTATTGTTACTTTTAGAATTACTATTCTTAGTGGCAATAGCCTATATACTTGATCCAATAATATGGTTTGCAGTTTATTTCTGTATCTTGCATGGCATACGGGCAATTATTCAACTTAATTTTAAGTGGTATCCTGATTTGATTTGGATGTTAATTTTTACCAGCCCGGTTATTATTTTTATTTTCGTTACGGGTAATAGTTACACTAGCAATGAACTGCTAATATTATTTCCAATATTAGCTTGTTTAACTAATGCACATATGTTGTTACCAAGGATTATAAAAGTAATTAAAGATTAATATTAAAAAATAATTTTTGAACAATAATAGTTGCTATAGCGATACCGACACACGCAACGGAGAGAGCAACATAGTAATTAATATTATTTTTAAGCATCCAGCTTAATAAAAATAAAAAAGGTATTACTGGGAGAATGAATAGAACCGTCTCATAAGTTATATCTGCAATTTTTTGAGCATTTTTAGTTTCTTCCCAAATAATAGTAAATGATGCAAAAAGGACTATTGGCATAGCTAGTAAAATCGAAGCAAGCGTAGTACTTCTTTTGCTTAATTCAGATGCTAAAACAATGATACTCACTGCAATGATAATTTTTATTAGATAAGTCATATTACTTCGATACTGAGTATTTAAAAAGATTCAAAAAGAAGTTAGGTGGATGCCAAACCTTTTAAGCAATTGAGCATAAATTAGGAAGAGAGCTATGGTAAATAGTATTGATAAAATTAAAGCAAACCAGAACCCAAGATTTTTCAATAAAAAAGGAAATAATAAAAACATTGGTAATGTGGGAAGAACGTACCAAAAAGTATAATAAGCATGATTAGCAATTTTTTCTTGATCCTGCTTCTCCACATATAACCAGATTAGAGTTAAAAAGGTAATGAGTGGTAATGAGGCAATTAGGGCGCCAAGCTTGTCCGAAATTTTTGCAATTTCAGAAATTAAAACAATTACAGCAGCAGTAGCGAATAGTTTTATTAATATAAATGTCATAGATACTATTCTAGTTTATATTTTGCGATAAGAAATTTTTAAATTTAATTTTTTTTATTAGCCAATATTATTAAAGCAGCAATAACAATGATAAGAATTATAAACAATGCAATATCATAAATGTAAAATGGCATTTAATTATTCCTTATAAGAAATTTATGCAAAAAATAATAACT
>CALKDJ010000175.1 GCA_938084195.1 uncultured Methylophilaceae bacterium | reverse complement strand
TAATTTTTTTCTAAATAAATTAGTAAATATAAAAAAAGCTTTTTCCCCCCACCCTCTTTGATGTTAGGTGCTATTATATTTAATTCATGCTTTACTTTCATTTGAAAAGCCTATTTTTTAAATTATTTAATAACAATTTTAGAATAATCTATTATCAAACCCATTACCGTACTTAAAGATTTTAACAATAAAAATCACAGTTTTATATAGGAAGTAAAAAGTCATAAGTCCAACCCCTAGATTAAGACCTTTATTTATTTGAAGTGCGTAATATAAAAAAACAAAATATCCAATCATGCTTACCCTGCTAGCACCTAAAACAAATGCTGCAAGCATAAGTGTCACAAAAAATATGGATATTTCTAGTCTTTTTTTGGAGTAATATAATGTAGCAAGATAAAAAACCACAAGCTTATATATTTCCTCAGTTTTTAAAGAAATTAAATCATGCAATATATACGAGTTAAATTTAAATTTTAACTGGGGATATATTAAAAATAATCCAATAATTAAAAAAATCACTGTTGCTAAGAAAAAATATTTTACCTTTCCGTATAACATTATTATTTTTAATTGATATAAAGCTTCTTTTAAAAAGACCATTACATAAATTATGCTCACTTGTGCATGGCTAACTAATGAAAATAAAGATAAAATGTAAAACTTCAATCCATTTGAATATACAAATGCCATTGTTAAAAATATAAAGCTAACTTTTAGTCTTTCAGCTGCAAAATATAAAACGTAAAGATAAAAGTTTGTTAGAACTATCGATGATGCCACGTAAACTGATGCTTTCCATTTAAATAAAAGCTGCATACTATAAAAAGCAAGTAACGCATTCAACGAACTTACAAACAAATTTTTATCTATCCATGGGGAAAAAATCCATGCGAGTGCAAAGTGACCAGGCTCATATGAGCTAAGAAAATGTGTGTAATAAGAAAATCCTTCAATGAAACCTAAACTTGCCAGTTTGTTATAAACAGTTATGTATATATTTTGATCACCAAAGATATAATGTGGATTTATAAAAAAACTCAAACAAAAAATCATTATAGCAACGCAGAAACTTGATTTTTTATACTCTAAACTAAACATAATTTAGAATTGCTCACTTCCCTTTCAAAGACCTTATAATTTTTGAATACACAGAAGTAATATCATCAGACTCTACCCTTCCCGAGGCTCCTGTATCTATACAAAAACCTTTACTGTCATCGTGCTTATTAGAATATCCATGCATTCCTTTTATATTTTCTGCCTTTCTATGAAAAAAATCTGGCGATATCATAACCCCAGGATTTGCCCACCATATTATATCTGCAGAGTTTTTATTTATAGGGATTTCTAGGAGGATCGCAGCATTTTTATTAACAAATTTACCTTTAGACTTTAATACACTATTCTTACTTATTGATTTTACAATTGCATTCTTATGATCATTATCAAATATCCAGATCCTCATCATCGTTGAATCCAAAAAATAGATATAATCAGATCCAGTTTTTAATCCATACTGATGCATTTCAGATTTTAGAATCTTATCAATATCAACAATGGAATTGACATTTGTCATGCCATGGTCTCCTAAATAAATATATTCAGCCTCAGGATTAATAGAGCTAAATTTTTCTGAAAAATTACTTAATTGTTTATCCATTTTTTGAATGGCATTGTTAATTTCAGTTGAGCATGGCCCATACTTATGACCAACTGCATCTAAATTACCGATATAAATAAGATATAAACTAAAATTATCTTTTGCATTATTCAGTACTAGATTAAGCCTATCTTGGTCATTACCCCTGCTAGAGAGGTTTAATGCAGTAAAAGAATCATAAAAGAACCTTAAGGATTTTGAACGCATATAATCAAAGATAGAGGTATAGCCTAATGCGCCCTTCTCTCTCATGTCAACATAATCTTCTGTAAGAGAAAAGTATTTAATCAAATTCAAAGGTATGTTTTGGGGGTGCATTGGATGTGAAGTTCTGATGCTATACTCCCACAATAGCCTTCTAACAATCCTTTCTATCAGAGCAAATGGCAACAATCTAAGCATAAAGTTGAAAAAGCTCAAGACCCAAGTGATCATGGCATTTTGCTTTCGGTTTTTTGAATAATCAATTGCTGTAAAAAAGCCAGTATCAATGGGTTTTTTTCCAGTGAATATTTCTGTTCGCTCACAAAACCCATTACCAGGAATAATCTTTTTAGTGTACTCCCCAGACTTTTTTAACGAATCTAAAAATGGCGTTATGTCTCTATTAAGATAATCATGTCTACAGGCATCTATTACTATTAAGACCGTCTTTTTCAAATCTCGAGCCTAATTTTAGAAACTTCAGCCTTAACAATTTCTAAATTAACATCATGTGGCATTTCATGTTTAATTTTCTTAAATAATACTAACGATTTAGCAATCATATTCTGTTCGTCCGCCTCCTTTAAAAGGATTGATAAAATATTCATTTGAATGATATTAGTAAAGTAAACTCTTTCATACTTATAACTTCTTTTTATTAATAAATAAGCTAATCTCTTAAACTTTGTTCGTACGCTCCGTTGGTAAAATTTATTAAACTGAAGAATAATATTAAAATTTTTTTTATATTTATGACTCAATAGAATCAACATATAGTGCTTATATAAATTTGCAACCTTAAGATATAAAGCCTTAACTTCAATCTTTGTCATTTTTATATCCTTCGGTTGGGTTCTTTCTTCTAGAGCCCACTTAAAGGTATCAAGAGTGCTTTCTGAAATAGGGAGGTTTACTTGAGTGGAAACAATTTCTAATCTTTGCAAATAGCTAGAATTATACTTATGTTCAATTAATAAAATCACATCAATTATTGAAAATATTGCTTTTGCCATTTGATTGCGAAAAAAGCGAGATTCTTCTCCAACCACAGATTTAATAGATCCTATGGATCCTATAAATGTCCACAATCTTGTAAAAAATAGTATTTCACCTTCGTGTAAATCAATATTATTATTTAGTTTCGGAATGATTTCTAATATTTTTTGATTACCATATATTACAGTTGATCCATGTTTAAGGTCATAACCAAAAATACTGTTTTTAGTTTTAATTAAATCTTCCTTGCTAGTAAATGTAATATCTATCCACCTAATTCCTATCTTTTGCGCAAGGCTTTCTCTAAATTTATTAAAGTTTTTATCTGGATAAAATTTATTATCAACTACTAACAATAAATCAAAGTCATTATAAGGTTTTATCATATCATTTTCATAAAACCACCCACCCTCATCTCTGCCGTAACTTCCATATAGAATGATATTCTCTACACTTGGAATTTCTTTAATAACGCTAGCAACAATGTTATGCTTTATTTTTTCAAAAGTTCTACTTATTTCTTCGTTAATACACATAATTATAGACTACGCTTAGAAAATAATTGTTTAATGCACCCTAAATCAAGCAGGTATGTTCCTAGAAATATAGTAGGGATGGTCAATATAGCTTTTACCAACCCCATGGCTTTTAATGTATTTTTAAATGATATTAAAAATAATTTATATCTATAGATGTATCTTGCTAATACAATAGAAGCTATAAATAACGAAATTGGATTAATAATAATAAAAACTAATGGCAAACAAGGCAAAAAGGTAACATTACAGAAACGAAATGAATTTTGAATAAAGTACAATAAATTATTTTTATGGTTAAGCCGGCAAATTGCTATATGACTAATTCCCTCTCTAAATTGTTGATTGAGCCAAATTAAAATACTGTCTGGAAACTCATTGTAAACAATCGCATTTCCTACAAACCTTTCCTTCTTATTAGGGAATAAAGAAAAATACTTAGTTGCCACAGCAACCTCATCACCCCTACCACGAATATTATTAAAAAAACCTCCCGTTTCTTCAAAAACTTTGCGTCTAAAAGCCATATTAGCTCCAATTAGACGTGAAGCTCCAAAGGATTGAGTAGATCTGAAATATGCATTATAAATAAACTCTGAAAACATTGACTTATTATCAAGATTCTCAACTTTTCCAGAGACTATATCAGCCTCCTCATCTATAAAGCCTGCCAATAAATTTTTGAGCCACCCACTTTTTACATAAGCATCTGCATCAATGAATATAACAATATCCCCAATACTTTCCTCAATGCCTATATTTCTTGATTCAGATAATTCGACATGATTTTCTATTCTAATACACCTGCAACTAAAGTAAGCATTATTCTCATCAATAAATAATTTTCCAATATCCCCTGTACAATCATCTGACTCATTGTCAATAATAATTAGCTCTGTATAACCATTTTCAATAATTTGATTGCGTAAACTGCGAAGACAATTTTCAATATATTTTTGTTCATTGTAAGCACATATAATAATTGAGTTTTTTATCTCTCGTCTCATTCTATCCTCTTAAATTAAACGCATATATTGACTTAAAATTAAAATATACTTTTTTGATTAATGAATAAAAACAATACAATAAGTTATTGTATATTAAACATACCCATTATTAGATAGATATATAGTGTGCAAATATTGGTATTGCTAAGACTACAAAAATTTTGCCGCTATATTGGCGATAGTATAAATAGAGATATTGGTAATTAACTTCACGTTTACAATACCAGGCGGCAGTCTACTTATAACTTTAAGTTAAATTTTAAAATCATTTTTCTTATCAATAATATCTGATGTAAATTTACTACCTTTTATATTTTAATACCTTGATCTAGCGAGCAAGCTTTTCTCCGACTCACATAATTTGGCATTGTAAAAGATCTTCATATATTTTTCTTTAATAAATAAATGTAACGCTTTAAAGCTGAATCCCAATCATCCATACAATTAAGATCAAGTAAACCTAATTTATAATTTAATGCGGATTCATTATTTGATACCGGTGCTATTCGTTTAAACATCTCCTCTGGAGCAATTTTCACCTTGCAGTCTAGTGCAAATAGTTCAACTATTTTTTTTACGTAATCATATCTTGAAACCCGGTATGCATTATTTACACAATTGTATATGCCAAATTGATTAGAACTTATTAAAACTTTAATTTGCTCAACTAAATCTAATACATAAGTCGGGTTGCCAATTTGTGATACATCAGAATGAATTTGATTGTTATTTTTAGCTTCAAAATATCTTTGGTATACAAAATTTTTTTTATGAAGCTCGCTACCTCCAAAAATCCAACCAGTTCGTATGATTAAATACTTATTGAGATGTCTTCGAACAACTTTCTCACCTTCATATTTAGAACTATGATGAACTGTTGATGGCTCTACCTTATCAAATTCAGTATATCGCACCGTTTTATGTGATCCATAAACACCTGTACTTGATATAAATACAAACAAAATATCTCTGTCTACACAACAATTTACTAAATTTTGAGTTCCGATAGCATTTACTTCAAATGCTTTGTCAATCTCAGTCTCGCAAGCTTCTACATCAGTAAATGCAGCCGCATGTAAAATAATTTCAGGCTTTTCCTTTTTGATTACATGATTAACATATTGTGAATTAGTTATATCTAATTCTTGGCTTGAATAACCAACACAATTTGGAATTTCATTGACCAAATGACTGCCCAAAAGACCTCCGGAGCCAGTAACTAGGACTCTTTTACCACTCATAGTCAATGGTATCTAAATTAACATTAATTGATTCGTTTGGCCTGTGCTCAATACTTGCGACATTTAACAAAATATTGACTTCTCCAAGCCCCCTAAATGAAACCCACAAGCCTGGTTTTATCGTAAGTCTTTGATAATTTTTTTTCGAGAGTTTTACGCTATAAAATTCCTCTAAATCCTTGTTGTAAATTACAAACTTTACCTCACCAATAGGGACAATAAGATTTAACACCATCTCTGTATGCTTTTTCCAGCCTTTAGTGCACCCTTTATTTACAGTTGAGAAATATGCCTCTCCAAAACCACTGAAATCTTTATCACTTTTCTTTATAGCGTGATAAAGGTCACCCAGAGGATGCTTAATCTGTTTAAGAGGTGTGAGTCCTACTCCGTCCATTGAAGTTTCTTGTCTTGTGCCAAGCTTTCATATTCAGCAATCTGCTGTATTGTTTTGTCGTACATATTTATTTTTTTTCTGTAATAATCATAATACCATTCACTTGTAAATTTTATGTTATCAGAATATGTCAGATTTGAACCCCAGTTTAAATAGAAGAGTGCTTTGTCACAATTCAGTTTTAACAGTCCAGCTTCATGGAATGGGATTTGTTCCATTACTTTGTATGCATCATTAATATTTTGAAAATTCCAATACTTGGATAAATCAAGTAATAGATCATCAACAGTATGATTCTGCTCTGCTCTTGGCCCGAAGTTAAAGCCTTCTCCATTCAATTTGTCAGTATTGTAAAGTTCTTGTCCAAAAATTAAATAACCACTCAAAGGCTCTAAGACATGTTGCCATGGCCTTGTTGCATTCGGACTTCTGATCTCTAAGGTTCTCTTTTCGTTCCAGGCCTTCATACAATCAACTACTATTCGGTCTTTTGCCCAATCGCCGCCACCTATAACATTTCCGGCTCTAGCAACACCAATCCTTACATTACACTCATTTTTATTGAAGAATGAATGAAAATAGGACTTGATGATCAATTCAGCAGCTCCTTTTGAGCCACTATAGATATCCTTTCCTCCCATCTGATCATCTTCTTTATACCCCCATACTTGTTCTACATTATCGTATGCCTTATCGCTGGTTATAAAAATAACTACACACTTATGATTTGATTCTTTCAATGCTTCAAGAAGATTTGTGGTTCCCATAACGTTTGAAGAAATGGTTTCTATTGGATCATCATAAGATTTAGATACAATTGCTTGTGCCGCTAAATGAAATAAAAAGTCTGGTTTTTCAGTTGAGATAATCTCAGTTATCACAGATAAATCTCTTATATCTCTTTGGTAATGCCCAATTTTATCCTTCAACTTCAACTCTTCAAACATTGACGGGTTTGTCGGTATGTCCTTCGAAATTCCCACCACATTAGCGCCAAGCTTTAAAAGCCAAGACACAAGCCAGCTACCCTTAAAACCCGTATGTCCAGTGATTAAAACTTTCTTATTTTTGTAGACATTATTAAACATAGCTATTCCCAGATTCTCCACGGTGCTTGGTCATCAGCCCATAAACTTTCGAGTTTATATTTGTCTCTTAGCGTATCCATAGGCATCCAGAAATCATCGTGTTTATATGTATAAACCTCTCCATCTTTTGCCAAGTTTTGTAATGGCGCCTGTTCAAATACAGTGCTATTACCCTCAGTAATATAGTCAAAAATCCTTGGTTCGCAAATAAAATAACCGGCATTTATCCAGCTTCCATCTCCTTTTGGCTTTTCTTTAAACGCCTTCACTTGATTATTTTTATTTATATCTAGCGCACCAAATCTTCCGTCAGGCTGTGTTGAAGTCATTGTCAGAGATTTTCCGTGATTTTTATGAAAATCTACTAATTTTTTTATATCTACATTTGCAACCCCATCGCCATAAGTCAACATAAAGGATTCGTCACCAATAAACTTCTGAGCCCTCTTAATTCTACCCCCTGTCATACTATGAAGCCCCGTATCCAAAAGAGTTACCTTCCAGGGTTCAGATGCGCTATTATGAACCTCTATTTTATTACTCATTAAATCAATGGTTACATCACTTTGATGAAGAAAATAATTCGAAAAATACTCCTTAATAAAATATCCTTTGTATCCGAGTAAAATTACAAATTCATTAAATCCATATGCAGAGTACGATTTCATAATATGCCATAAAATAGGTTTTCCTCCAATTTCGACCATTGGCTTTGGCCTAATGTCTGTTTCTTCAGACAACCTAGTACCTCGTCCTCCAGCTAATATTACTACTTTCATAATTTCTCCATTTTATTTATAAAATTTAGGGGTAGTAAAGACTCCATATTATCTCGATAGTCCAATTAACAAAAATAATATCTATTTTATAAGATGATCATAACGTTTATATTCTTCCAATCATTGATTTGGAAAGATATTTGTAGAAATATAATTTTTTCTAATTAACTTAAATTTTTTAAAATAATAATAAGTTATCTAATCATCTCTGATAAGAAACTTCTCAAAATGATCTTCAGCCTTATTTTTTTTAATAAAATAAGATGAGAAAAATCTAGTCTTTTAAAGCAATGGTAAACATAACGGGCGACCAATGACTGTTCCTCTGAATTCAAATATGATGGTAAATTATTTATTATCAATCCAACTCGATCTAGATTATCTATATAAAACTGGCTAAACATATTATTTGATTCTTTAATAATAAGTGACTTATTTTTTCTAAAAAGTGAATCTTGGACTACCCTATATGACAATACAATATTATCAACATTTCCAAATTTTGCTCCATGCTTATGCATTCTAATCCATAAATCTAAATCCTCTGCTTTTTTGTAATTTGATTGACCGTAGGCCAAAGCATGCTTGATTAAAAAATTTTTACGAATTAACACACTTGGGTGAGCAAAGGGAACTTTAAACAATAATGATAAAGTACACATGTCATGAACCAAAGGTACTTTATTCAACCTTATAAAATCACCTTTTTCATTTATTAGCTTGTAATGCCCGCCACAAATATCTAAATCATTTTTTTCCATACAATCAAGTTGCACATCTAAGCGGGAGGGAGGGCATATATCATCTGCATCCATCCTTGCGATATATTTGCCTTTAGACATTGATATAGCTTCATTTAAACTATAAACCAAACCTTTGTTAGAGCGATTTATAATTTTTATTCTACTGTCTTTTAACGCATACTTTTTTAGTATTTTTAGACTATCATCTGTTGATCCATCATTAATAATAATAAATTCAAAATTTTCATAAGACTGGTTTAAGGTTGATTCAATAGCGTCTGATAGATACAGCTCTGCATTATAAACAGACATTATTACAGAAATTACAATATCCTTCATTTCTTTACCATTAATTTATACAAATTTATCATTAAATTTTGATTCGATACAATTTACAAAATTTTTAGTGACGAATGGCCAATTCAATTTTTGAGAAAGTTTATAAGAATTTCTTCCAAATATTTTTTTTCTGCCTCGATATTTATAAAAATATAAAATTTTGTCTGCTAATTCTTTTATTGAATCTGAAGGGATAATAAACCCGTTATATCCATTTATGACATGATCTGAAGCTCCCACTTGATCAGTCACAATTACAGGAAGACCACACGCCATTGCTTCAATTACAACTAAGCCAAATGATTCATGTAAGGATGGGAGTACAAACAAATCTGCCTTTTGTAAGTTCAATAGTGGGTTTCCACTCTTAATAGTTAATTTAATATTGAGTAGTTCAAGATCATTGGTAAATTTTTCTAGGATAGATTTAAAAAGATCATCTTCTAATGATCCATTTAAAATTAGCTGGCAATTCGATACCTTGCCACTTACTATGGCCTCAAGCAAAATATGTACACCTTTTTCTATATTAATATTTCCTACAAATACAATAATAAACTTATCATTCTTTAACTCAGGTAGAAATTTTTTTGGTTTGAAAAAATTAGTATCGACTCCTAACGGTGAAAGAAAAAGCTTTGTTTTAGGGACTTTATTTTTTATATATGAGTCATATACTAATTTTGAGATACACCAAACTTGATCACATATATCTATCTCTTTCAACTGAATAGCTAACCTCTCTTTAGGCGTCGGGTTTTTTTTAATTCCTAGCTCAAAATAAGCCTTTTCTAATATTTTGCTATGTGATGAAGGGTGCAACCACTGTGAATGTAAAACACACTGACCTCCATACTTCTTAATTGTTTTGAATGATAATTCTGAACTAACACCTCGCCCTATAAAAATTAAATTTTTATCAATTTCCTTTCTTTTTGATTCAAAAGCTTCCGACAACCACAAATCAAAATTTTTCTGAGCTACAAGCTTTTGGTCTTCAACAGTTTGAATTTTAAAAATTCTCAAAATCTTATTTTTTACTCTCATAAAATAACGTTGAGGCTTCGAATAATTAAGACTTATCTTCTCACCGTAAAAATCAACACAGGCATTTATATTTATTCCGAACCAAGAGACCTTGTAACCCATATCAGCTAATGCTTTAACCATTGGTATATCTATGGATCTTGCTGCACCTAACATCTCAATATCTGCAGGTGTAGCAAAAAATATTTTAAGAGAGTTATGATTTCTCATATGCTGGGTACCATCCAAAGTTTTTTGTGAAAACATTTAACTTGCAGCCAACCCTAGTCTAATTGTTTGAATAAAAAAAACTTACTCATTAAACATATTTTGGTAAGTTGCAATTTTAATTTTATTATTTTTTAACAACCTTACTACCATATCGCAGTTCTTCAATGTAGAATGTCTATGAGCGATAATCAGCACAGTTATGTCTTTTCTTAATTTTTTAATTACTTGCATAATTTCATGTTCTGTTTCGTTATCCAAAGCACTAGTTGCCTCATCCAAAATTAATAAGTTGCACTTATTATATAGCGCTCTAGCGATTCCAATTCTTTGACGCTGACCTCCAGATAGACGAATACCACGCTCCCCTACAAAGGTTTCATACCCATGTTGCCAACTTTTAATTAAGTCTTCAATTTGAGCCTGTTTTGCTGCTTTCCTGACTTGCTGCAAATTAATCTGTTCTTTTGGGACTCCAAAAGCGATATTTTCCATAATAGTGCTATCTGAAAGGTAAATATTTTGAGGTACATGGGAGATATTTG
>CALKDJ010000174.1 GCA_938084195.1 uncultured Methylophilaceae bacterium | reverse complement strand
ATTGATTTATATCATTTCGCTTTTTACTCAATCAGATAATCTCTACGACATTTATGCTTTCTTTGGTTTCTTTTTTGTAGGGGTTTCCTCTTATTTTTTGTTAAAAGAATTTAAGGTCAATAGCTTTTTTGCTTTTTTTGGGTCATTTTTATTACTAAATATCGACAACTTTTATTCTCGAATAGGCAGTCACTTGACATTAGCAATTCCTTTTACATCAATATTATTAACTTTAGTTATTGTACGAGCTGCCAAAGTAACTGATTTGAAACAAATGTTAATTCTGGCCGTATTGGTGGCTTTTAACTTTTCCATGAATGAATATTATGGATACTTCGGAGCTTTTTATTCAGTAGCTTTGTTCTTAGGACTATATTTTTATTACAACCCTCTTGCTCAGCAAGATTTAAATTCAACAAAAAAACTTGCTAAAAATGCATTGTTTACATGCCTATTTTTAATTTTAGTAATGATTATTTTGTATCCTAATCTAGTAGGAACTAAACTCATTAGTATTTTTAGCGAGAATGGAATTGCTGAAGCAAATATTCCTGTCGAAAGATCTGTCTATGATTTTTTAAAATACTCAGTCAAAAATCACTGGTATATGTTCTTTTCTAAAAACATAATGCTGCAGCAGATAATTGACTTTACTTCTTTTAAAAGAGGTGTGCCGTGGGAGCAAAGCTATAGAGTTGGCTTCATTATCCCTTTGTTTTTGTCATTATTTTTATTGAGTTTCTTAATTAAAAGGCGTGACTGGACAGATGATCGTCGTGTATATCTTTTTTTTGCATTTATCCCTGCAGTAATTTTTATTTATTTATTATCAAATGATCCAAGAAATGGACTTTCATTGGTCAACTTTACATATGAATTTACAAAAATATTTAGAGTGTCCTCTAGAGCTCATCTATATTTAGTTATCTTGCTGATAACTATTTTTATAATATACCTTGATATCCTTTATAAACATTTAGCAAAAAAAACAGAAGGCAAAAGATTTGCTTATTTTTTGATAGGACTAATGTTGATATTTACATTAGATGATACCGTGCAACGCAGATTATGGTCTTCAAAACTTCCTGTTTACCCACTTCTAGATGCAAGTTTTTATGAAGATTTAGCAAAAAGGGAGCCTGGAAGAGTATTAGAGATACCTTTTCATCATTATCCTGAAGATCCACCTCATTCCGGATATCTAGCGAATTACTTTAGATCAATATATCAGTTCGAACTAGTTAATGCTGTTTTACCTTCAAGTAACCCAGCATATGGAGGTTATACGCATTTATATAATATGCTTAAGAAACCTAGTAGTGAAACGATTGCTTTTTTACAGGATATTGGTGTCAAATATATTGTGGTTAATTCGTCTGCTGAGGCTTGGAGAGGCGGTTCAAATCAAATGGTTTTATTAAATCAACTTGCTGGGAAAAAACTGTTCAAACTAGCTGGAGCAGAGGTAATTAGCAAAGAGGAGGCACTTCAGAAAATCAAAACTTACGGGTTATTAACAATCCCTCAAGACGAAGAAGTTTTGTGAGCTTAAAAATATATAAATAGCCATGATTTTTATATATAGTAGGAGTTTAGGTAAGCAAATCCATTGGCTAGGTATTCGTTTAAGACTGAACTTTTGATATTACGTTAATTAAGAATACATTTAATTTAGAATTAAATACTTGGGATAGAGAGTTGGAGAATATAATTTATGAAGCGTAAAGGTATCATTTTAGCAGGTGGTTCGGGGACTAGACTCTACCCTGTCACCAAGACGATTTCCAAACACTTGCTCCCCGTCTACGACAAGCCCATGATCTATTATCCCTTAACAACACTCATGCTCGGTGGGATTCAAGATATCCTCATCATCTCCACCCCAGAAGACCTTCCTCTGTTTGAGGAGTTATTGGGTGACGGTTCTCAATGGGGACTCAGATTAAGTTATAAGGTCCAACCTAGCCCGGATGGGCTGGCGCAAGCCTTCATCCTCGGTGAAAACTTTATTGGGAATGACCTATCCACGTTGATTTTAGGTGACAACATTTTTTATGGCCACGCCCTTGAAATACTTCTGCGCTCAGCCAGCGAGAGGGAGCATGGCGCAACCGTATTTGCATACCATGTCAATGACCCCGAGCGTTATGGGGTGGCAGAATTTAATCAAGATAACCAGGTCCTCTCACTAGAAGAAAAACCACCGCAACCTAAGTCCAATTTTGCGGTGACGGGTCTCTATTTTTACGACCAGAAGGTAGTGCAGTTAGCTAAAGACCTTAAGCCATCCAAACGTGGAGAGCTAGAAATTACCGATTTAAATAAAAAGTATTTAGAGGAGGATGCTTTGTTTGTCGAGATTATAAACCGGGGTTATGCCTGGCTGGATACCGGCACCCATGACAGCCTGTTAGAGGCGGGGCAATTCATCGCCACCATAGAAAATCGACAAGGCCTTAAAGTTGCCTGTCCAGAAGAGGTGGCTTACCGAAAAGGTTGGATCAGCAAGAAGGACGTGGAGAGGTTAGCCAAACCATTGCAAAAAAATCAATATGGTCAGTATTTGTTTAGAATAATCGATGAATGATGAAAGTCCAAATATAACAATTATTATAAGATCAACTGTCTCTGTTGGCTTCACTGATAAAATGATTGAAAAATATCAATCAAATGATATTTATTTTGTGCCTGAATTTCTCAGAGAGGGTAGGGCATTAAATGATAGTCTTAATCCATCACGAATTATTATCGGTGGTTCAGGTAACAAGTTTAAGCTTATTGAATCAATATTTAGAGATGGTGCTAAGAAAAAGAATGTTAATCAATTGCTCTAACAGCAGATTCTGCTGTGATGACATGTATTGTTAATGATTACGGCTATGAACATTTTTTTCTAGACAAATTGAGGCATTAGGGTCTGAGGGGGTGTTTTAGTGGGTATAACTACCTCTGGTAATAGCCAAAATGTTTTGCATGCTTTTAAGGTGGCTGAACAGAAGGGTATGACAACGGTTGGTCTATTGGGCAAGGGTGGCAGCAAGGCTACTGGCATGGTTAAGCAGTCAATTGTTGTTTCATCAAAATCTACTGCGCGTGTTCAAGAGATGCATATTTTAATTGGCCACATTTTGTGTGATTTAATTGAGGAAGGATTGAGTTTAAAAAAATGACTATTAT
>CALKDJ010000173.1 GCA_938084195.1 uncultured Methylophilaceae bacterium | reverse complement strand
TTTTCCAGTGTATGAGAAATAGTAAAAAATGAAGTGCCCATTTTGTCTCTTTGATGATACCCAGGTCATAGACTCTAGAGTTAATGAGCAAGGGAATACAATAAGACGTAGAAGGAAGTGCATGAATTGTGAAAAACGCTTCACTACCTACGAGCACATTGAGCTAACTTTACCCCAAGTTGTGAAACAAGATGGTAAGCGCGAGGAGTTTTGTAAGGAAAAATTATTACATTCCTTGACTCGCGCCCTCCATAAAAGACCAGTTCCGGTGGAATTTATTGATCAAGCGGTAGAACAAATTATTACAAAGATTCTTGCTAACGGTGATAGAGAAATTTATTCTCGAGATATTGGAGAGGACGTTATGCTGCACTTAAAGAAGCTAGATAAAGTTGCATACATTAGGTTTGCTTCGGTATATAGAAGTTTTTCAGATATTGCAGACTTCAACGATGCGATAAAAGATCTCGATTAAAAGAAAATGAATGAGGACCCACATAATTATTTTATGGCACTTGCATTAAAACTTGCAAGCAAAGGGTCTGAACAAACAAAACCCAATCCAAAGGTAGGTGCTTTACTTGTAAAAGAGGGAGAAGTAGTCGGCAAAGGCTATCATGCAAAAGCAGGTGATAATCACGCTGAAGTAATTGCAATAAAAGAAGCCGGTCTCAAAGCTAATGGAGCTACTTTGTATATTACTCTAGAACCATGCTCTCATCATGGTAAAACCCCACCTTGTGTTGATTTAATTATACAGAGCGGAGTTCGAGAGGTAGTAGTTGCATGTAAAGATCCCAATCCGCAAGTGAATGGAGGGGGGCTGGATATATTAAAAACCCATAATATTAAAGTTGTAGAAGATATTCTTAGCTCACAAGCTACTGAATTAAATAAAGGTTTTTTCTCAAGAATGTTAAACGGAAGACCTTATATTCGTTCAAAGATTGCAATTTCCATTGATGGCAAAACAAGTTTGAAAAGTGGTGATAGCAAATGGATTACCTCGGATTTTGCAAGAAAAGATGTCCAGCAATGGAGAAAAAATGCTTGTGCAATTATCACTGGAGTAAATACTATTAATAAAGATAACCCACAACTTAACGTGCGGTTAAATGAAGCAAATCATCAACCATATAGAGTTATTTTGGATACCCACTTGTCTATCGATTTAGATGCGAAAATATTAAAACAACAAAAAATTATTTTGGCCTACGGTGATGACCCTGATGGGAAATTAGATTCTTTACATAAAATAAATATTTATTGTTTAAAATTACCTGTGCATAAAAATTTTATAGATCTTAATCGGCTGATGAGGGAATTAACAGATCTTAAGTGTAATGATATTTTAGTTGAGAGCGGACCAACGCTCAACGGCCGTTTGTTAGAGCAAAATTTAATCGATGAACTTATTTTGTATATGGCACCGATTATTATGGGGGGCGAGGCAAATCCTATCTTTAACAATCCTGTATTAAATTCTATGCAAGAAAAAATCAAACTTGAACAAAAAGATGTCAGATATTTTGGTGATAACCTAAGGTTAATTATGAAGGTTTTACAAGATTAATGTGGATAGATACACATTGCCATTTAGATTTTGAACCACTCAACAATAATATAGATTGTGAATTAAAGCTCTGCCATGAAAATAGAGTTAACAATATAATTGTCCCCTCGGTTAAACCAGATAATATCAATAAAGTAATAGAGATATCAGAAATGTACCAAAATTGTTTTTACGCTTTAGGCTTTCACCCAATGTTTGTTGATGATTTAAACGACAGTCACTTGAAACAACTTGAGGAATCTATCAAAAAATCTAACCCTATTGCTATTGGTGAAATTGGATTAGATCTATTTGTTCGAAAAGATAATTTAGAAAGACAAGAATATTTTTTATTAAAGCAATTACAAATAGCAAAAAAATATGATTTACCAGTCATTTTACATGTGCGTTCAGCGATTGATGTTATTTTAAAGCACTTAAGAAAAAATAAGGTAAGAGGAGGGGTTGCGCATGCATTTAATGGAAGTTTTCAACAAGCAGAGCAATTTATAAAGATGGGTTTTAAATTAGGTATTGGTGGAGCCATGACTTACCCAAGAGCAAAACACCTACAAAAGATTGCAAGAGAATTACCACTTAATGCTATTGTTTTAGAAACTGATGCCCCAGATATGCCACCAATTTGGAGAAGAGAAAAGGGTTATAATCGTCCTAGTGAAATTAATCAAATAGGTATTTTTTTTGCTGGATTAAGGGGCGTGGATCCACTAATTATTGCTGATAATATAAGGGTTAACACCGAACAGGTTTTCCCAAAATTATCGGAGTTATGCACATGAGTTCAGGACTTACTTTAAGTAATCACAAAAAATTCAATGATCTCAATGACATACGTTAAGTAGTTGATTTTAAACAGTTTTTAATACGATTAAATTTTAAGCGATTAATATAAACCCTTATAAAATCAGGGTTTGCATTTTTTATAAACTTTTATGCACAAAGTTATCCACAGTTATTGTGGACTGTTTTTTTTAAAATTTTAAAAGGGTTTTATTGTGCAAGTAGACGGTAAATATTATAGGACCATAGAGGCGTCTACAGACGAATCCTCAGTGACTATTATCGACCAAACACTTCTCCCATTCAAATTTAAATTACTTCGTATACAGGCTTTAAATGAGATGAAGAATGCTATCTATAATATGCAAGTAAGAGGGGCTCCCTTAATTGGAGTAAGTGGAGCATTTGGAATTGCCCTTGCTTGCAATGAAGATACTTCTGACACATCAATAAAAAAAGCCAAAGATAATTTGATTAACACTAGGCCAACAGCAGTAAATTTATCATGGGCTGTTAACAAATTATGCGATAAATTATTAACAATCGAAGAAAATCAGCGAGCAAAAGAGGCTTGGCGCTGGTCCAAAAATTTAGCTGAAGAGGATGTTTTAACTAATAAGAGAATTGGAAATGCTGGATTAAAAATACTCAAGGATTTGTACAAAGATAAAATCAATATACTTACCCACTGCAATGCTGGTTGGCTTGCAACGATTGATTACGGTACTGCATTAAGCCCTATATATATGGCTATGGAGCATGGTATGAATATTCATGTTTGGGTAGATGAAACAAGACCAAGAAATCAAGGAATGAATCTAACAGCATGGGAGTTAGAAAAAGCTGGTATCCCTTATACATTAGTTGCAGATAATGCTGGGGGATTTCTTATGCAAGAAGGAATGGTTGATTGTGTTTTGGTGGGGGCTGATAGGGTTGGAGTTGATGGTGCAGTTTGTAATAAGATAGGTACATATTTAAAAGCATTACCTGCAAAGGCACATAAGATACCCTTTTATGTTGCAGCACCTAAAAGTACTTTTGATAAGAATTTTAGTATGACTAATAAATCTTTTGAAATTGAAAAAAGAGATGCTAGTGAACTCTTTACGATGAAAGGCATTAATGCAGATGGAGAGATTTTAACTGTAAATCTAGGTCATTTTGAAGGATATAATCCTGCTTTTGATATAACACCACCTGAACTTATAACTGGGATTATATGCGAAGAAGGAATGATCAAGCCAGAAAATTTAAAGGAATTCTTGGGATGAGTAAAGAGATGAATTCAAAACAAATATTATGTGATGCAATAATTAAACTTAATACTTTAGGACTTAATCATGGCGCAACTGGAAATTGCAGTATTCGCAAAGGAGAAGGCTTTTTAATTAGCCCAAGTGGTATAAGTAATGATTCCCTTAAGTCAGAACATATTGTTTTAATGAAAATGGATGGAACGCTCGTTAATCCAAAAAAATTACAACCCTCGAGTGAATGGCTTTTTCATCGGGATATCTTTACAAGCCGTAAAGATGTAAATGCCGTTGTTCATACTCATTCAGTATATGCTAGTGCATTAAGTGTATTAGGTGCGGCTATCCCTCAATTTCATTACATGATTGCTGTAACTGGAGGAAAAGAAATTCCTTGTGCCCAATATGCAATGTTTGGGACTCAAGAACTCTCTAACAATATCTTAAAATCTCTTGGAAAACAAAAAGCCTGCTTAATGTCGAATCATGGTTTGATTACTGTAGGTAACGATTTAAAAGAAGCTGTTGATATTGCAGAGGAAGTAGAGCACTTGTCAAAAATGTATGTGATAGCAAATATGCCTAGAAAGCCTCACCTTTTGTCTGATGAAGAAATGGATGATGTGTTGAAAAGATTCCAATCATACGGAGTTTGGAAAAAAGATTAAAAGTATTGATTGTCTGTCCTTGTGCTTTAAAGTAAAATATTAATCCGTCAGCAATTATTTTAAAGATGTCTTTCATGACCAAGTATATTTTTGTAACTGGCGGTGTTGTTTCCTCATTAGGTAAAGGCATATCTGCCGCCAGTCTCGGCGCAATTCTTGAGTCACGTAATCTCAGAGTAACCATGATAAAGCTAGACCCATATATCAATGTTGACCCCGGAACTATGAGCCCATTTCAACATGGGGAAGTGTTCGTTACAAATGATGGTGCTGAGACAGATTTAGATCTTGGGCATTATGAGAGATTTATATCATCAAAAATGTCTAAAAAAAATAATTTTACAACAGGTCAAATATACGACAGTGTTATAAAGAAAGAGAGAAGGGGTGAATATTTAGGGAAAACTGTTCAAGTTATTCCACATATAACTGATGAGATTAAGCTTAATATTCGCAATGGAGCTAAAGGATATGATGTTGCCATTATTGAGGTAGGTGGTACCGTTGGTGATATCGAATCACTTCCATTTTTAGAAGCCATTCGACAAATGGGATTTGAAGAAGGTAAAGAAAATACCTGCTATATCCATCTCACCTTACTTCCTTGGATTGCAACAGCAGGAGAGTTAAAAACGAAACCAACCCAACATTCAGTCAAAGAATTAAGAGAAATTGGTATTCAACCAGATATCCTGCTGTGCAGATCGGAAAGGCAATTACCTG
>CALKDJ010000172.1 GCA_938084195.1 uncultured Methylophilaceae bacterium | reverse complement strand
AAAATAAACTTTTATTGTTCTTATTATTTAAATAATCGATACCCTTCAAATGAGCATTAGCTAAATCATTTACATGTATGTAATCTCTCACACAACTTCCATCTCTGGTATCGTAATCAACACCAAAAATACTAACTGAGTCTCTCTTGCCTTCAATTGTTTGCATAATGATAGGAAAAAGGTGGGTTTCTGGGTCATGTCGCTCACTCAAATCACCCTCTGGATCATGGCCAGCTGCATTAAAATATCTAAACGATACATACTTTAGCCCATAAGCTTCATCAAAATCTTTTAGTATTTCTTCAATCATTAGTTTTGATTTACCGTAAGGATTGACAGGGTTTTTGGGATGGTCCTCATCAATTGGTAAATATATAGGGTTACCAAAAATTGCCGCTGTCGAACTAAAGACAATTTTTTTACAATTATTGTCAATCATTACTTTCAGCAAACTTAATGTACCAGCAACATTATTATAATAATATTTATAAGGCTCATTTACTGATTCACCCACTAAAGAAAAAGCACCAAAATGTATTACCATCTCTGGCTTATATTTAATAAATAGTCTATTTAGTTTAGCTGAGTCTAAAATGTCACAATTCTCAAATTCACCATACAAAACTGAGTCTTTATGACCTGTTGATAGATTGTCTATTGTAATTGGCTCATAGCCTTCTTGGTAAAGAACCTTGACCATATGTGAGCCAATATAACCTGCGCCTCCAATAATGAATATTTTAATACTAACTTTCCTCTCTACCGTATAAATCCTCAAATCTTATAATATCATCTTCACCTAAATAAGTGCCACTTTGCACCTCTATAATTTCCAAAGCTTCGTTTGTTTTATTGGCTAATTCATGTTTTGTACCTACTGGGATATAAGTTGATTCGCCCCCACTTAAAGTAAGTGTTTGCTCACCATTTATTACAGAAGCTTTTCCATTAACAACTACCCAGTGTTCTGAGCGTTCACGATGCATTTGCAGAGATAATTTTGCATTAGGATTTACATGAAGTCTTTTTACTTGGAAATGAATTCCTTCTTCAATCAAATCATACCAACCCCATGGTCGGTATACTTTACGATGAGTAGAAAGCTCTTTTCTATCCTGTTCTTGAAGAAGCTTTATAATTTTTTTTACATCTTTTATCTTATCTTTGGATGCGATTAATGTAGCATCTGGTGAATCAACTACTACTAAGTCCTTAATTCCAATTGTGGCTATCAGATGATGTTTGGCATATATATACGTATTTTTTGTATCTATTGAAAAAACATCTCCATTTTTAACATTTCCACTTCCATCTTTTAAACCAATCTCATCAAGTGCTGTCCACGATCCCACATCACTCCACTTAACATCGAGAGGTACTACACTAACTTTATTTGATTTTTCCATAAGAGCGTAATCAATAGATTCGGATGGAGAAAGCTCAAATGCTTTTTTATCCAACCGAATGAAATCTATATCTTGTTTAGCTTTATTAAATGCTTTACTAACCGAAGAAGTTATTTTTGGTGCATAAACTTCAAGTTCTTTAATAAATGTATTCCCCTGAAACATAAACATCCCAGAATTCCATAAATAGTTCTCTTGTTTTAAATAAGACTTGGCCCTTTTAGTGTCTGGTTTCTCAACAAATTGTTCGACTTTATAAATATTTTTGTTATATCCAGTTTTTGAGGATATTTTTTTATCTTCAGTCAAATCATGTTTAAATTTTATGTACCCATATTCAGTACAAGGATTTAAAGGTAAAATACCGAATGTAATTAAAATATCATTTTTTACTTGATTACTCGCAAACTCTAAAGCTTTGTGAAATTCCTCAATATCTTCAATCACATGATCAGCAGATAAAACCAATAATACGGCATCATGTGATATTTTGAGAGATTGAAAAACTGCCGCTGTAATTGCTGGCGCAGTATTTCTTCTAACAGGCTCAAGCAATATAGTCGGATTGGTTATATTAATATCATTACATTGATCAGCAACAAAAAAACGATGGTCCGAATTACAAACAATAATTGGATCACCAAGGTTTTCAATTCCATTCAGTCTTAATAAGGTTTCTTGAAGCATTGTATTTTTTGTGTTTAAAGGGAGATATTGCTTAGGAAATTGTTTGCGAGAAAGAGGCCAAAGCCTCTCGCCTGAGCCACCAGAAAGGATGATTGGTATTATCTTCATTTTACTCACAAGGAAATTAAAGATAGATACTTAATTAAGTTATTCATTATTTTAAATTAAGCTTCACTTCTAGGAGATCGCAGATGATGTGACCTATAAAAATATGCATTTCCTGAATTCTTGCCGTTGATCCTGAAGAAACTAGGATTGATTCATTTGCTAATTCTAGTGCGTCTCCGCCACCCTTCCCTAAAAGTCCTATAGTATGTACACCAAGTTTGTTTGCAGTTTTTAAAGCATTAATTACATTCTTACTATTTCCTGAAGTCGAAATACCAATTAAAACATCACTTTTTACAGCAAGGCCCTCAACTTGACGAGAAAAAATATGCTCATATCCATAATCATTTACAATACAGGTCATTACAGCAGAATCTGCAGCTAATGAAATGGATTTTAGAGATTTTCTACTCTCGTTAAATCTACCAACGAGCTCCCCAGCAAGATGTTGGCTATCCGCAGCACTCCCTCCATTCCCACACCAAAAAATTGTTCCCCCATTTTGAAGGCTTTCGCAAATTAGATCAGTTACTTTCTCTATTGATTCATCAAGTTCATTTATTGTATTTAAAACTAATTGATGTTCCGATATATGCTTATTTATTAATTTTTTCATTTTTCTTAGCGCTGAAAACTTTATAAGTTAATTTTAATCCCTATTAAAAATATCTCTTGTAAAAACTTTATTTTTTACAAAGTTTAAATCATTACTCATTCTATTTGCTAGAATAATCTCTGAAACATCTCCAAACTCTTTCAAGTTAGTTAGAATCTTGAAACCATAAAAATCTTGATCTTTAAGAAACGGCTCATAAATAACGATTTTTATTCCCTTTGCTCCTATTTGCTTAACTATCTCTTGAATACTTGACTCTCTAGAGTTATCTGAACCTTCCTTCATTATAAGCCTATAAATACCTACAATTTTTGGTTTTAATTTAATAACCTCATCAGTTATAAATTTTTTCCTCACTTCATTTGACTTAATAATAGCCTCTACAAGTTTTTGGGGAATATTTTTATAATTTGCTAATAGTTGTTTTGTATCTTTTGGTAAACAATATCCTCCATACCCAAATGAAGGATTATTGTAACCCTCTCCAATTCTAGAGTCGAGGCAAATTCCATTAATAATATTTTTTGTTTTTAGATTTCTAGTTTTAGCAAATGAATCAAGTTCATTAAAAAATGCAACTCGCATTGCCAAATAAGTATTAGCAAAAAGTTTAGATGATTCGGCTTCAGCTGCACTCATCGTTAGTACATCAACATTTTTTTTCTTTGCTCCTTCAGTAAGAATTGATTCAATATACTTAAATTTGTTACCAGAACCCCCAATAAGAATACGAGATGGATTAAGGTTGTCATGCAATGCATTACCTTCTCTAAGAAATTCAGGGACAAAGTAAATATTATTCGTTTGATATCTCTCAATCATTTCGTCAGTAAATCCTACGGGAACCGTTGACCTAATTATAACTATTATGTTTGGATTTTCATCAATAGCATTTTGGATGGCTTTTTCAACTGTATCAGTATTAAATGAATGAGTCTTTTCATCGTAGTTTGTTGGGGTGGCTATTAAAGCTAAATCTGTATCTTTGAAAACTCCCGGAAATGGAATTTTTGCATTAAGATCTAGTGATTCATTTTTAAGGTAGCTTTCAATATCCTTATCATTAAGGGGAGACAATCTCTTATTGATAAGATTTACTGTGTCAATGTTAATGTCAATAGCTGTCACAGTGTTATTAAGTGATAATAAGATACTATTACTCAAGCCCACATAACCAAGACCTACAACCACTATTTTATTTTTTTTCATATAATTTTAAATAAGATTTACTTTAATTAATTTAAAACGTGATTGTACTAGATAAAATTGATTAACTAGTCTGAAGAACAAATGTAAACAGTCTATTATCTGTTTTATTAAAGAATTAGATTCTGATGTTTGTAAAATAAACTAGTTAAGATTTTTCGCTATGATCTAGCGAATAAGCTAATTCTTCTCTAGCTGTTCTTTGATTCTTAACTTTTCTTTTTTAAATTTTCTAATCTTAATGTCAGGTACATAATTTTTGAAGCTTAATTCGATGATATCATCTAGTTCTTTATGTCTACTTTTCAACTGCTTTATATCCATAAAACACCTCCGAAAATTGATTAAAGAATATTATTTAAAAATTTTTAATAGGCTTCCAATAAATTTCTTACATTTTCTACTTTATACCCATTTTTTTAATATTTCTACCTTTTAATTTTTAAAAAAAAACCTGAACAATAAATTTTAATTATTGTCTTTTACAGTAGTAAATTTCAAGTAAATGGGTAAAAGTTATTTTTTTTATCCAGTTTATTTGACTTATAATTATGATTTAAACGTTTATGTAATGGAAATTCATGAAAGCTCTTGTTAAAAGCCATGCAAAAAAGGGTATTTGGTTAGAAGACGTAGCTGAACCCGATGTCGGAAATAATGACGTGCTTATTAAAATACACAAAACCGCAATATGTGGAACAGATGTGCATATCTATAATTGGGACGATTGGGCAAAGAAAACAATTCCGGTTCCAATGACAACAGGCCATGAATATGCTGGAGAGATTGTAAAACTGGGTTCAAATGTATCTGACTTAGAAGTTGGTGATATTGTTTCAGGCGAGGGACATATCACATG
>CALKDJ010000171.1 GCA_938084195.1 uncultured Methylophilaceae bacterium | reverse complement strand
AAATTAAAGGTCTAGATTCAATATTATTATGCTTCAGGGATTCATACAATTCCTTAGGATTATTTACTAATGTACCATATGCAAAGCTTGATATAATTTCTGCATCAGAATTTTGATACCAATAATCGCTTAGCATTTCTTTGTATTTATAAAAATTTTTCTCCCTTATCTTGCTAAACTCGTCAATTTTTTTTAATTGATTTATACCAATAAAAGCATTTAAATCAGTTGATCTTACATTTAAACCTGGAAAATAAAAGGTATACATATCTCTAAATGAGTCACCAGAAGAAAATTTATCAATAAAGGGTTTTGTTAAATCTCTATTCCAACCGTGTGATCTGAGAGAAAGCAGAATATTATAAAAATTTTCATCTGATGTGGAAACCATGCCTCCTTCTATTGTAGAAATATGATGCCCAAAATAAAAAGAGTGACTCGACATTAGGCCATAATTACCAAGCTTTCTTGAGTTATATTTAGAACCTAATGACTCACAATTGTCTTCAATTAATAAAACATCATATTTATCACAAATATCCTCAATTTGTTTGTAGTGATTTGGATGGCCGAGGACATTACATGTAATAAGTACAGAAGGATTTTTTTTGATGCAGATTTCTTCCAATGCTTCCAAATCTAATCCTAGATTTTCTAGATTACAGTCACAAAGTTGAACATCAAAGCCAAACTGCATAAATGGGGTAACCGTCGTTACCCATGAAACCGCTGGAGCAATCACTACATTATTTTTTAATTTTCCAGATTCTTTTAATGCTAATGCCATTAGTAAATTTGCAGATGATCCACTATTTACAAATACAGAATATTTTTGTTCAACAATAGGCGAAAATTTAGCCTCAAAATCAGATGTCAGCTTACCCTTTGTCAACCGAGGATAAGTTTTTATCCAAGCTGCAAGTTTATCTAGCTCTTCAAAACTAATAGTTTGTTCTGTAAGGTTAATATTCATATTTGAATTCTCAACTTTGTATTGAAGAAGTAAAGTACTATTTAATGCTGAGGAAATGATTAAATGTAGACTCAATACCACTTTTTAGTGAAGTTTTCGGCGCCCAATTTAATTTTCTCTGAAGTGATATATCAAGTAGTTTTCTTTGCATACCCTCCGGCATGTTTACATTATAATGAAAATTACCTTTGAAACCTACAATATCTGAAATTTGTTGATAATATTCATTTATGGTGAAATCTAATCCGACTCCAATATTCATGTTTTGTGGTACTTTATCAAAATTCTCTATAAAAAAGAATACAGCATCAGCAAAATCTGATGCCAACATAAACTCCCTTCTTGCTTTGCCAGTTCCCCAAATTTCTACATCTGTCCCTTCTCTTGTTGCTTGATAAATTTTATTTATTACACCAGGGATCATATGTGATGAATTTAAATCAAAATTATCATATTTACCATACAAATTACATGGGATAAGAGTCTTATATTGTAAATTTTTATTGGTATTTGTTATGTATTCACATAGCTTAAGCGCTGAGATCTTTGCTAAGGCATAACCCTCATTTGTAGATTCAAGCTTATCAGTTAACAGATCAGACTCAGTAATCGGAGTTACAAAATTTGATGGATAAATACATGAGCTTCCAATATTTAAAAAATTTGGAACTGATTGAGAAAAGGAGCTATAAATAAGATTAGAGCCAATTGTAAGATTCTCATAAAAAAATTTAAGAGGGTTAGCAATATTAGATTTTATACCGCCAACAACGCCTGCACAATTTATAATAAAATCTGGTTTATGAAAAGCGATATAATCTAAAACATTCAATTTATCCAATAGATTTAATTCTTTTCTGGTTGGAGATAGTACATCATATTTTTTTAAACAATCATGCTCCATTATATTCATACCAACCATACCACTGGAACCTGTGATTAAAATCTTCATAATTAAATTTTTAACGAGTCTTTAATTGAAATACGGTCAAACAAATTTAAAATGCCTCTTTGCGAACAATTATAAATTGAAGCGTTAGTTGAATCTCTAATTTTTTTGTAATCTAAAAAAATCTTATACTGCCTATATAACTCATTAATTATATAGTCGTTATCCCCTACTGACTTATATTGAACATCCTGAATAGAATTTTTTTTATAAAAGTTAAATTTGTTACCCTTGGTATGTAAATAATTAAGATAGTCATGATCCATCCCAACGAGAAAAATATTTTTACAACCAAAAAAAAGAGATAGATAAATTGCACTAATAGAACCTGCATCAGAATGAGAAATAGCTTTTTCAAAGTTATATTTATTTGGAAGGTAATGAGATACAAAAAAGTAATTTATTAAGTGGTTTTTGAATAATGAATATTTATCAACAATTTTTTTTGCATTAATTCTTCTTGGAGTAACTCCGAGAAAAATTCTTACAGTTATCGGAATTTTTATTTCCAGCTTAGTCAGATATTTTACGATTTCTTGTTCCGTTTGTGGACTATGAAATGGAGGAATAAGATAATAACAATTATTATTTTTAGCTATAAAAGCAAATTCTTGGAACTCAATAAAATTATTTAAAAAAACTATATTCTTATTTTTTAAAATAGTAAGATTGTGATCATTAATTGAATTCCCACTACCAAAAATATAAATATTTTGATTTTTGAGATGATTATATAATTTCGAATTTTTTTTAAAATAATTAAGTGATGACAAATAGAATGGATATGAAAGAAGATGTCTTAAAAACCAGTATAAAATATTTCTATTCATATTTAAATGAGTTTACATTAAAGAAAAATATAGTTCCCATAACTATAGCAGTTATAGAGAACTGAATTACATCTGTAACTAAGGAGCTCCACATGACAAGTAAACCAAGATAAGACCAAAATTTATAAATAGAATTTAAATTATATAAAGTAAGTGTTTTCCTCACAAAAACATAAAGCATATAAAAGGAAAAAATTCCAAAAATATAATACACATGAAAAAAATTATTATCAGTCATAACTAATTTATCAGTTAAGTATGTTGGTGAACCAATTGATCCAAATCCATTACCAAAAAAATTAACATCTCTTATAACAGACCAGACATGATAAATCCTCATTTCTAGGCTTGCAAGAAAAAAATTGTGTTCGTAGTATTGTGAGTATGGAGATAAATCAATATTAGAAATTACAAAACTAGTTATATGCAAAAGTATTGAAAGATATACAAATAATCTAAACAATAATTTATTATCAAATGC
>CALKDJ010000170.1 GCA_938084195.1 uncultured Methylophilaceae bacterium | reverse complement strand
CTCATGGTTTATCACATGGTAAATCAGGAATAGATTTAAACCGTGCGGGGACCCCCCTCTTGGAAATAGTTACTGAACCAGATATGAGTTCAGCGGAAGAAGCAGTTGCTTATGCGAAAAAATTACATGATTTGGTTCAATGGATTGGTATTTGTGATGGCAACATGCAAGAGGGTAATTTTCGATGTGATGTAAATGTTTCTGTTAAGAAAAAAGGCTCTAATGTGCTTGGTACAAGAAGAGAGATTAAAAATTTAAATTCTTTCAAATATATTAAGCAAGCCATTGACTATGAGGTGAACTGGCAAATAGAAACTATAGAGGATGGAGGGATGATAGAACAATCTACTATTTTATTCAATCCAGATACTGGAGAAACGAAGGCCATGCGCTCTAAAGAGGAGGCGAATGATTACCGTTATTTTCCTGACCCTGATTTATTACCATTGATAGTAACTGACGAAGATATGCTTACTATCAAAGACTCTTTACCTGAATTACCCTCTGAGATGCAAAGTAGATTTGTGAAGGATCTTAAACTTTCTATGTACGATGCATCTGAAATTACATCTAATAAAGATGTTGCCGATTATTTTATTGGGATGATAAATAAAGGGGCATCAGCGAAGTTATCAGTTAACTGGATCATAGTTAATTTATTTTCAAGACTAAATGACGAAGAAATGAGCATCCTTGATAGTCCAGTAACATTTGAAAAGTTAGCTGACTTGATTCTAAAAATAGAAGATCAAACTATCTCCAATAATGCAGCTAAAAAAGTTTTTGAAGTGCTATGGAAAAATCCTGAAGACAGTGTTGAGGGGCTAATTGAAAAGATGGGGCTTAAACAAATCTCAGATAGCTCTGAAGTGGAAGGCCTTGTTGATCAAGTATTAGACAGTAACGTAAACATGATAGACGAATTTAAGTCTGGTAAAGAAAAGGCATTTAACGCCTTGGTTGGCCAAGTAATGAAGGCCTCAAAAGGTAAGGCAAATCCATCGCAGGTAAATGAGATACTTAAAAAGAAATTGTCTAACTAACCCCATATTCTTTTCGATATTCTTTGATAAATTTCAATTCATTCTTAAACGTATTTTGACTTGCAAGGTATTCAATAATATTGTCTAGAGTTATTATTGATAGAGTTGGAATATTAAATTTTTTCGATACATCTTGAGTAGCCGATATATCCCCTGCCCCTTTTTCTTGCCTATCAATAGCTACAATAATTCCACATGCACTCCCATCATTACCGTCTATTATAGATACAGCTTCATTAATGGAAGTACCTGCCGAAATAACATCATCAATAATAAGGACTCTACCGCGAACGGGCGAACCTATGATTATCCCCCCTTCACCATGATCTTTGATTTCTTTTCTATTGAAGGAATAAGGAATATTTATATTGTGTTCCATTAATGCAATAGCTATTGAACTTACGAGAGGAATACCTTTATAGGCAGGACCAAAAATCATATCAAATTCAATATTGCTGTTCACAATGACCTGAGCGTAATACTTACCAAGTTCACGTAAACTTTCTCCATCGTTGAAGTTTCCAAGATTAAAAAAATACGGGCTTTTTCTTCCAGCTTTGGTAGTAAATTCTCCAAATTGAAGAACTTTCTTTTTAATGGCTAAATCAATAAAAGATGGTATGTTATGAGTCATATTTTTTAATTTCAAATTTATGAAGATTATAACCTTAAATTTAAATGGAATCCGTGCTGCTTGCCGAAAAGGTTTCCTGGAGTGGATTCAATTCCAGCAACCAGATTACATTTGCTTACAAGAATTAAAGGCTCAAGAGGCAGATCTGACACTAGAAATGTTGAAACCAGAAGGGTATGAAGGTTTCTTTAGTTATGCTAAAAAAAAAGGCTATAGCGGAGTTGGGGTTTATTCGAAAAACACCCCCTTAGAATATAAAACCAAGATGGGTATCCCATCTATTGATGATGAAGGGCGTTACATAGAGCTTAATTTTAAAAATTTTTCAATTTTATCCTTATATCTTCCCTCAGGTTCTAGTGGTGATGAGCGTCAAAACTTTAAATATAAAGTCTTAGGTGATATAAAATTGCTTTTGGATGACAAATTATCTCAAAACCAATATGTTGCAGTATGTGGTGATTTCAATATTGCACATCAAGAAATTGACTTAAAAAATTATAAAGGTAATAGAAATAATTCCGGTTTCTTATCTCAAGAAAGAGATTGGCTTACCAATCTATTTCAAACAGGATGGATAGACGTTTATAGAAAGTTATATCCAGATACAAAAGAAGAATGTTATACATGGTGGAGTAATAGAGGACAAGCTTGGCTAAAAAATGTTGGATGGCGAATTGATTACCAAATTGCAAACCAAGCTTTAGCAAATAAATCAGTTGATTGTAATATTTTCAAGGATCAGCGCTTTAGTGACCATGCACCACTTATCATAAATTATGAAGCATTAGATTGATTCCAAGGAGCAATTTTAAAAAGTAATAGCATGCCTGGTATTGCTAAAAGGAAACAAACAATAAAAAAGTCATACCACCCAAAAAACTCTACTAAATAACCTGTTGAAGCGTTAGTGAGCGTTCGGGGAACTGATGCAAGACTGGTAAAAAGAGCAAATTGGGTAGCGGTATATTTTGGATTTGTTGTTTTGGCAATGTAAGCAATAAATGCTGTGGTGCCCAAACCAGCAGCAAAAAATTCCAATCCAACAGTTATAGCTAATATAAGATTGTTATCGCCAACGCTTGCAAGCCAAGCGAAGCTTAATGTAGCAAACATTTGCATAATGCCAAAAATCCATAGTGCGCGATTAATACCAAGTTTTATCATCCATACTCCCCCAAGTAAGCCCCCAGCAATACCAGGCCATAATCCTGCATTCTTAGCAATTACACCAATCTCAGTCATAGAAAAACCAAGCTCTAGATAAAATGGTGTTGCCAAAGCGGTTGCCATACTGTCACCGATTTTATATAAAAAAATGAAGAGTAAAATTAGTAAAGCTTCCTTTAAACCTTTTCTATTTTTGAATTCTTTAAAAGGTTCAACCACAGCCTCTTTTACGGTTCTTGGGGGTAATGTTTTAAGCTGAGGTTCTTTTATAAGAAGAGTTAGAGCTATTCCCGGTAACATAAATAATGCAGTAATTAAAAATACTAGGTCCCATGCAAAGATATCAGCCAATATTAGAGAAAGTGATCCGGGAATAAGACTTGCAATTTTATACGCGTTAACATGGATTGCATTACCTAACCCTAATTCATGATCGAGCAAAAGTTCTCGGCGATATGCATCTATAACTACATCTTGGCTTGCGCTAAAAAAAGCGATAACTATGGATATTAAAGCAACAATGGTAATTTGTGAGGTTGGAGAGAGGAATCCAGCTATGGCAATAGATATTAAAAGTAAGACTTGAAAGATTATTAACCATCCCCTTCTTCTGCCCATTGAAAAAGAAAACCTGTCAAATAAAGGAGCCCATATAAATTTCCAGGTAAACGGGAACTGTATTAATGCAAAAAGTCCTATAGATTTTAATTCTAAACCGCTGTCACTCAACCAAGCAGGTAATAAGCTTATTAATATAAACAAGGGGAGACCAGAGGTGAATCCTGTGAAAAAGCAAATAATAATTTTTTTATTTAATAATTCCTTCCACAAAATCTCATTGGTTTGTATATTGGTCATTTTTTGACTAATTTATATAATGCTAAGGCTCCAAACAAATTAGGATAAAACTTAATTGCTTTTTTATCGGTAATAATATGTCTTTCAACAACTTTAATTTTATGAGAATTACAAAAGTTATCGAAATCATGAATGGTGCATAAATGGATATTAGGAGTATTAAACCAACTAAAAGGCAGTTCCTTAGAAACAGGCATAGTTCCTTTTAAAATTTGCAATCGATTTTTCCAATAGCCAAAATTAGGAAATGTAACAATTATAACTTTAGCGACTCTTTGCATTTCATTCATAATGCTCTCAATATTTCGCATTGATTGAATTGTCCTTGAAAGTATTACAACATCAAATGAATTATCTTCAAAACCTGCAAGTCCAGATTCTAAGTCCATTTGAATGACATCCAAACCATTTTTTAAAGACAGCAACCAATTATCTTTATTCTTTTCTATACCAAAACCAGTCGTATTTTTATGAGTTCTTAAATAGTTAAGAAGCATTCCATCACCACAACCCAAATCTAAAACTCTTGCATTAGGACTGACCCATTGCTCGATAACTGAAAAGTCATACCTATTTTTTGGATTATAGTTTTTCATAACTGTTTATGTACTTTTTGAAAATAAGATTTAATAATTCCATGATAATGCTCATCTTCCATTAAAAAAGCATCGTGTCCACTAACAGCAGAGAGCTCTGCATAACTCACTTTAATATTATTATCCAATAAACCTTTTACAATTTCTTTAGATCGCTCTGATGAAAATCTCCAATCACTTGAGAATGAGATAACAAGAAAATTTGCTTTGGCCTTTTTTAATACTTTACTTAAATTCTTAACATTACTTTTAGCTGGATCGTAATAGTCTAGCGCTTTAGTCATTCTTATATATGTATTAGCATCAAACTCATTCGCAAACTTATCTCCCTGATAATTTAAATAAGATTCAATTTCAAACTCAGTTTTAAAACTATATTGATGATTTTTATTTTTATTTATTTTTTTTCGGCCAAATTTAGAACCCATTACATCATTTGATAAATAAGTAATATGTCCTAGCATGCGAGCAATTCTGAGACCGCGTTTCGGTAATTTTTTTGTTGTATAAAAATTACCATTATTAAAATCTGGGTCAGTTAAGATTGATTGCCTTGCTACTTCATTAAAGGCAATATTTTGAGCGGTCAAATTAGGTGCTGCTGCAATAATAATGGAATTTGCTAATTTTTCAGGGTATTGAATTGACCATTGCAGTGCTTGCATTCCTCCAAGACTTCCACCAAGTACTCCAGCTAATTTATTGATACCAAGATAAGTTATTAATTCATTTTGACTTGTTACCCAGTCTTGGACAGTAATAATTGGGAATGATGAGCCCCAAATTTTTTTGGTCTTAGGATTTATGCTTTTAGGTCCAGAACTTCCATCACTGCCACCTAAATTATTAACACCAATAACAAAAAATTTATTTGTATCTAACGGTTTTCCAGGACCGACGAGATTGTCCCACCAACCAGGATACTTATCCTTTTTTGAATAACGTCCAGCAACATGATGGTTTCCAGATAATGCATGACATACTAATATTGCATTATTCTTTTTCTTATTTAATGAGCCGTAGGTTTCATACATTAATTCATAAGAATCAAGTCGGATACCAGATTCAAGGTCTAAATGATTAGAGCTATTAAATAGTGATGACTTTACAATACCAACTGAATTTTTTTCTTTCATTACTAAATTATACTAGCTGAATCGTATCATCGATATTAAATTTTAATACCTGTGGTTATGCGAATTTTATTGTTAATATCTTTATATTGCTCAATTTGATTAAACTTATTACCAGTAAAAATTTGCTTTACTTTGTTTGCTTGATTGTAACCGTGTTCAATAAGAAGCATTCCCGTTTTACTTAAATATTCTGACGCATTTCCTACAATCGTTCTTATGTCTTGTAATCCTTCATCACTAGAAACTAGAGCAACTTGTGGTTGTTTTGTTAACTCGGGTTGTTTTAAATGAGGGTCTTCTTTAGAGATATATGGAGGATTACTTACTATAATATCAAATACTAAATTATCAATATTTTCAAACCAATTACTATGAACGCAGTGAATATTTTGAAGACAATTGGCTTCAATATTTTTTTTTGCAACTTCAATTGCTTTTATCGATATATCAGTAAGCAAAACATTTGATTTTTTAAAATTTTTAGCGAGTGTAATACCTATAATTCCTGTCCCAGTTCCTAAATCTAATATTTTTAAAGGTGAATTTAAATCATAGTTCTGCAATATGATATCTATAAGTAATTCGGTATCTTGTCTTGGTATCAGTGTATCTCTTGATACTTGAAAAGTATGCCCATAAAAATCCCATTCCTTTAAGATATAAGCAAGAGGCGAATCATCTAATCTTTGTCGAATAATATTTTCAATAATAGTTATATCTTTTTTTAAAACAATTTTATTTTTTTTAATAATTAAATTGGAGGGGGATTCTTTTAATACATGTTGCATAATGAATTGGGCTTCAAGTTCAGCTTCTCTTAAAGTTAAATTAATCTTTTCTGAGAGTGCTTGTGCAATCTTTTTTTTGTAGGATCCAATTGAATCCATATTTAATCTTCATCAAGTTGCGATAGTAAATCTGCTTGATGCTCAGCAGTTAATGCGTCGATAAGTTCGGTTAAGTCACCATCCATAATAAAGTCTATCTTATACAATGTTAAATTTATTCTATGATCACTGATTCTTCCTTGGGGGAAATTATAGGTTCGAATTCTCTCACTTCTATCTCCACTGCCAATAAGAGATTTCCTTTCGGTTGCAATTTTTGATTGTTGTTCACTAATTTGATTATCTTTTATTCGGGCAGCTAATATACTCATAGCTTGCGCTTTGTTTCTATGCTGAGATCTATCATCTTGACATTCGACAACAATACCAGTTGGAGTATGCGTAATACGAACGGCAGAATCTGTTTTATTGATATGCTGACCTCCTGCTCCAGATGCTCTGTATGTATCGATACGAATATCGGCAGGATTTATATCAACATCACTAATTTCATCGGCTTCTGGTAGAACAGCAACAGTGCAAGCAGATGTATGTATTCTTCCTTGTGTTTCTGTATCTGGGACTCTTTGCACCCTATGACCTCCAGACTCAAATTTAAGCTTTGAATACGCACCTTGACCATTTATTTTCACTATGATTTCTTTAAAACCACCAACTTCTGATTCATTTGATGATATAACTTCAATCTGCCATTTCATTCTTTCTGCAAATCTTGTGTACATTCGGAATATATCACCAGCAAAAAGTGCCGATTCATCTCCTCCCGCACCTGCTCGTATTTCAATGAAAATATTTTTTTCATCGTTTGGATCTTTTGGCAGCAGAAGTTTTTGAAGACTCTTCTCTAATGCTATGATTTTTTCCTTGTTGTTTTCTATTTCCTCTTGTGCGAATATTTTCATTTCAGGGTCAGAAAGCATTTCCTTCGCATCATCAATATCTTTTGTGAGTTGCATAAATTCTTTGTAAAGATCAACAACGGGTAAGATTTCTGAATGTTCTTTTGAAATTTTTTTATATCTTTCCATATCATTGGTTGCGGATTCACTACTTAATTCGTTATTTAATTCATTAAGTCGCACTTGAAGCATATTTAATTTATTCTGCATCGAATCTTTCATATTTAATCTTCAACCTTATATATTTTTTTTAAAATCGCTAATGCTTTTTCAAATTCCTTATTTGATAATTCATTAAATACTTTTGTAGGTTGGTGAAGGTATTTTTTCGATAATGTTTTACTAAATTTGTCCATAACTTCATTAATTGAGGCACCATTATTTATTGCCTTCTCTGCCTTTATTAATTCCTCTTTTCTTATTTTTTCAAATTGATTGCGTAAAAGCTTAATTGTTGGAGTGATAGTTTTTTGTTCTATTTTCTCTCTATATGTTTGAACCTTCTTTTCTATAATTTTTGTCGCGTTTATTATTTCACTTTCTCTATTTTTAACTCCTTCTTGAGCTAACTTTGCTAAATCGTCAAAAGTATAAAGAAAGATATCATCCAGTGTTCCAGTTTCAATTTCAACGTCTCTTGGTATTGCTAAATCTACTAGGAGCATAGGTTTATGTTTTCTGGTTTGAAGAGCATTTTGAATCATCCCCATACCAATAATCGGCAATTGACTGCTTGTTGAGCAAATGACAATATCATATTTAGAAATATGGTGATGAACATCTCCCAAAAGAATAGATTGGCATTTAATTTTTTCAGCAAGTATTTTGCCTTTTTGCATTGAACGATTTGCGATTGTTAATCGCTGTGGTTTTTGATCTGTAAAATATTTTGCACAAAGTTCCGCCATATCTCCTGCGCCTACAAAAAGTATGCTCGTTTGGGTTATGTCTCCAAATATACTTTTTGATACCTTTAATATACTTGAAGCTACCGTTGTTGAACTTGCTCCTATTTTTGTTTTCGTTCTGACTTCTTTTGCCGTTTCAAAAATTTTTTGAAATAGATGTGCGAGATTTTTTCCTTGTGTGTTGGCGTATTCAGCTAATTTAGAGGCTTGCTTCATTTGCCCTAAAATTTGTGTCTCACCTAAAATCATACTATCAAGACCAGAAGCTACCCTATAGGCATGATTTACAGCCTCAAGATTGGTGTAATGATAGGTATGTGATTTAATTTGAGTTACAGGCACATTCTTTGTAACAGCAAGCCACATCAAAACATTATTTTTATCTCCCCCATAAAAATAAATTTCAGTTCTATTACAAGTCGATAATATAACCACTTCTTGAGCACACTTTTCTTTAAATTCTATTAATAAAGAGCTAGTTATGTCTGAGGAAAAAGCAAATTTTTCCCTTAAATTAAGTGATGCTGTTTTATGATTTAGACCTATAACATTCAGTTCCATTTTTAATTAATTGCACTCACTTTATCTTATAGGTTAAAAGGGGTTAAAATGCTATTTTACAATAATTATTACTTTAAAAATTAGGAACGTGAAACATATGGAAAAAAATTTTAGAATAGCTCCAAGTATCTTATCAGCTAATTTTGCTAAATTAGGTCAAGAAATAGTTGATGTTATCTCATCAGGAACCGATTTTGTGCATTTTGATGTAATGGATAATCACTATGTTCCGAATCTTACAATTGGCCCATTAGTTTGCGAGGCTATAAGACCCTTAACAAAAGCAACTATTGATGTTCATCTGATGGTTAAACCTGTTGATCGAATTATTCCTGATTTTGCAAAGGCGGGTGCTGATATTATAACTTTCCACCCAGAGGGCTCAGATCATATTGACAGAAGTCTTTCTTTAGTAAGGGATAGTGGATGTAAATCTGGCTTGGTCTTTAATCCAGCAACCCCATTAGAATACTTAGATCATGTGATGGATAAAATTGATATGGTATTGTTGATGTCTGTTAATCCAGGATTTGGGGGGCAGAAATTTATTCCGGAAACATTAAATAAGCTTTCTCAAGCAAGAAAAAAGATTGACACTTACATGGAAAAAAGTGGAAGACAAATATGGCTTGAAGTTGATGGAGGAGTTAACCCTAATAATATTGAGGAAATTGCAAAGGCGGGTGCTGATACGTTTGTAGCTGGTTCAGCAATATTTGGTTCAGGAAAAGATAGTGACCCCAATAGATATGATACTGTCGTTAAATCTTTGAGGGATGCTCTAGCTCAGGTTTAGTTTGGCTCATTTCAAAGATATTAAAGGTATTTTTTTTGATTTGGATGGAACACTTTTCGAAACTGCTCCTCAATTGGCTTTAGCAGTAAATAGAATGTTGGTGGATCTCAAAATGAACACATTACCTGAAGAAAAAATTTCTAATTTTATTGGAAAGGGGGCAGATAACCTTATAAGAAAATCTATTAAGCTTTCTTCAGGTACAGATGCAAATGAATTTTTTGTTGACGCCATAGATTCTTTTCATAACCATTATGAGCAAATCGCTCATAATAGCCTCCCTTATGATGGTGTGATGGAAACAATAAATTTTCTTAAGATAAAAGGTTTAAAACTAGCTTGTATTACTAATAAACCGAGTATATTTACTGATAAAATTTTATGTGAATCTGGGCTTAACCAATACTTAGATTTAATTTTATCTGGTGATTCTCTAGAGAAAATGAAACCAGATCCTCTCCCAATTATTTACAGCTGTGAATTTTTTAATATAAAAACTAATGAATCTATTATGGTTGGTGATTCAATGAATGATGTTGAGGCAGGTTCATCTGCTGGTGCGAATGTTGTAACTGTCCCATATGGATACCAATCTGGTGAAAAGATTGATTCCTCAAAAGTCGATTTGGCAATTAACAATTTTATAGATATTCAAAGTATTGTGATTTAATACCGTATGTTTTCATCTATCTCCAAAGAGCAATTTAATAACTATAAAAAAAAGGGATTCAATCGCATACCTTTACTGGTTGAAGCTTCATCTGATCTTGACTCTCCCTTATCTATTTTTACAAAATTAGCTAACCACCCATATAGTTATCTTTTGGAGTCAGTAGAGGGTGGCGATAATTTTGGAAGATATTCAATTGTAGGCCTTCCATCAAAGATTCAAATTAAGATTAATAAAAATACGATTTCTATTTTTGAAAATGGAAATTTAAAAGAGAAATTCGATCATCAAAACCCCCTCGATTTTATCGAGGAGTATATAAATAAATTTAAAGTACCTAGTGACTTAAATATGCCAAGGTATTCAGGGGGATTAGCTGGTTATTTTGGCTATGAGACTATAAATTATATTGAACCAAGACTTGCCAAAGATTTCTTAAAAGACTCATTAAATGTTCCCGACATTTTGTTAATGTTGTCTGACGAAATTGTAGTTATTGATAATAATTTAGGTAAGCTATTTATTATTAGTTACTTAGATCCATCACAAGATAATGCATATGAAGAAGGTGAATTAAAACTAAATTCTTATCTTACTCAACTCAAATCTACACCCAAAGCTATTGAGAGTTCAACAGAACAAAGAACAGTAGCTAAATCAGAATTTGGTGAAGAAGCATTTAAAGAAGCAGTTTCAAAAGCAAAGAAATATATTTACGAGGGTGACGTGATGCAAGTTGTTTTATCACAAAGAATGAATCAACCATATTATTCAGATCCTTTAACTTTATATAGAGCTTTAAGATCTTTAAATCCATCTCCATATATGTTTTTTTATCATATGGATGATCATTTTGTTGTTGGTGCCTCCCCAGAAATATTGGTTCGTTTAGAGGACCGTAAAGTATCAGTAAGGCCTATTGCAGGAACACGACCAAGAGGCAAAGATGAAAATGAGGATGAATCATTAGAAAAAGATTTACTAAATGATCCGAAGGAGATAGCAGAACATGTCCAATTAATGGATCTTGGAAGAAATGATATCGGTCGTGTATCAAAAACAGGATCTATTGAGGTAACCGATAAGATGACTATTGAAAGATATTCTCATGTCATGCATATCGTTTCAAATGTTGTGGGAGACATAAGAGATAATTTTAGTGCAATGGATGTTTTAAAAGCAACCTTTCCGGCTGGTACCGTAAGTGGAGCTCCCAAAGTACGAGCTATGGAGATCATTAATGAGCTAGAGCCAACCAAAAGGTCTATATATGCTGGAGCAGTTGGATACTTAGAATTTAATGGTGATATGGATGTTGCGATTGCAATTAGAACGGGAGTTATTAAAGATAATATCCTTTATGTCCAAGCTGGAGCTGGCATTGTCGCAGATTCAGTTCCAGAAAACGAATGGATTGAGACACAAAATAAAGCAAAGGCAATTCTAAGAGCTGCTGAGCTTGTTCAAGTTGAGGATGAAGACTGATGCTATTAATGATAGATAATTATGATTCTTTTACCTATAATTTGGTACAGTATTTTTCTGAATTAGGCCAAGAAGTAGTTGTTGAAAGAAACGATAAAATATCACTTAAAGAAATTAAAAATCTTAATCCAGAATTTTTAGTTTTATCCCCAGGACCTTGCACTCCTAATGAGGCTGGTATTTCATTAGATATTGTTAATAATTTTAAGGGAAAGATTCCTATCTTAGGGGTATGTCTAGGTCATCAAACTATCGGGCAAGCATTGGGAGGAAAAATTACACAT
>CALKDJ010000169.1 GCA_938084195.1 uncultured Methylophilaceae bacterium | reverse complement strand
GAGATGTTGATGGATTGCTTCAGGTTGTTGAGAATCCAAGGTATGCTACAGGGGTTGGTTTGTTAAAAATGGGAAGAGATGAAATAGAAGATGACAAAGAAACCTGGACTGATGGAAATATTATATCAAGATTATCACATCAAATTAAGACTTGGTTTCATGGTAATTTTTAAGATGATTAATAGGAAATAATATGTTTGAAATTGTAGATAATAAAAAACAAAAAGCTATCATAAAAGTAATAGGTGTTGGCGGTTGTGGGGGTAATGCAATAGATTACATGATAGAAAAAAATGTAATGGGAGTAGATTTTATATGTGCCAACACTGATCTTCAGGCCTTACAAAAGAGTCAAGCAAGTACTATCGTTCAAATTGGGGAAATGCTTACACAAGGCTTAGGTGCCGGTTCGAGACCAGATACTGGAAAACAAGCAGCTATAGATGATAAAGAGAAGATAGTAGAGGCTATTGATGGTGCAGATATGTTATTTATCACCGCAGGCATGGGAGGAGGTACAGGAACTGGAGCAACGCCAGTTATTGCTCAGATCGCTAAAGAGCTAGGAATACTAACAGTTGCAGTTGTGACTAAGCCGTTTGAATTTGAAGGAAGAAGAACTCAAGTTGCAAAAGATGGCATTGATGAGTTAGTTAACTATGTAGATTCTTTGATAACGATTCCCAATGAAAAATTGATGGGAGTTCTGGGTGATGAGGTAACTTTTGTTGATGCATTTGGCGCAGCTAACGAAGTTTTATATAGCGCAGTTTTGGGCATAGCGGAGATTATAAATAACCCAGGTATGATTAATGTAGATTTCGCTGATGTTAGAACTGTTATGAGTGAAATGGGTATGGCAATGATAGGATCTGGTTTTGCGGAGGGATCAGATAGAGCAGAAATTGCGGCAAAATCAGCGGTTGCATGTCCCTTATTAGAGGATGTTAATCTTAATAATGCAAAAGGAATATTGGTAAATATATCCACAAGCAAAGATTTTAAAATGAAAGAATATTTTGAAATCATGGACATAATTAAACAATATGCATCTGAAAATGCCACTATTATTGTTGGTAATGTTATAGATGAATCTATGTCAAATTCCATAAGAGTTACTATGGTTGCTACTGGATTAACTGGCAGCTATCAAATAGATGAAAAAAATGAAAATGTTATGCAATCTTTTGTTTATGATGATAAAGATAAAAGTACCACTGAAGATGAAAATAATTCTGAGGATGATGAATCCTTAAATGTATTCGCTGATAATTCCAATAATAACCAAACATTCTCATCAGATAATGATGATGAATATGACATACCTGCATTTTTAAGAAAAAAATGATTTTACAAAGAACAATTCAAAGTGAGGTAAGTACTGTTGGAGTTGGTTTGCATACTGGTGAGAAGGTTAAAATAACACTTTGCCCAGCACCTGAGGGACACGGGGTTGTTTTTCAAAGAGATGACATTACAGGTCAACCTAAAATTACTGTAAATCCACAAGTTGTAACAGAGACAAAGCTTTGCTCAACTCTTGGCACAAAAGATTTTTCAATAGCTACTGTTGAACATCTGATGTCTGCTCTATCTGCAACAGGAGTAGATAATATTTTAGTAAAGCTAGATGGTTCAGAGATTCCTATAATGGATGGTAGTGCCATTTCATTTATTCATTTAATAAAATCAGCAGTAATTATAGAGCAAACAAAAGAGAAAGAATTTGTAGTTATAAACGATGTAATTGAAATAGTAGATGGAGATAAATTTGCAAGATTTGAACCTTATAAGGGATTTTTGGTAGATTTTACTATTGATTTTCCACACCCTGCTTTTAAATCAAATGATAGTCAAGTTTCCATTGATTTTTTTAAGGATTCTTATATTGATGAAATAAGTAGAGCTAGAACATTTGGATTTATGCAAGAGGTGGAATATCTTAGATCAAACGGCTTGGCGAGAGGTGGTTCTCTTGAAAATGCTATCGTACTAGATGAATATAAAATTTTAAATGAGGATGGACTAAGATACAAAGATGAATTTGTAAGACATAAAATTCTGGATGCTATTGGCGATCTCTATATCTTAGGGTATCCAATTATTGGAAAATTTATAGCTCATAAGTCGGGGCATGATTTAAATAATAGATTATTAAGAGAGTTAATAAAGAATAGAGATAAATGGAAGGTGACATCTTTAAGCATTGATGATATTGATCGTCATAATTTATCAAGCTTTTTAAAAATTAATGAAGAGCTTAATAGATCTACTCAAAAGAACCTACAATGACAAGACTGACTTTAATCGTTTTAGTTTTTGCAGTGCTAGTATTATCGTTTCTTACCATATTGTTCATTACTACAAGAAAACAAAAATACCTCGAGGCAATAAAGAAAGTCATTAATTATTCATTAAGCTTATTAATAGTTATTGTCTTAATTTTTCTTTTTTTAAAATTTGTGCATATTTAAATTGTGAAAGTAATTTCAGTATTTGGTGGAAGCGGCTTTTTAGGCTCAGAATTAATTAAGAGTCTCAAAAAGAAAGAAATTCAAATAAGACTTTTTACCAGGAACAAATTGAACGCGAATCATTTAAAAGTTGTTCCTAGGATTGAAATCATTGAAATAACAAAAAAAACTAATCTTAAAAAGGTATTAGTTGGATCTGACATTGTTATTGATCTGGTTGGCATATTGCATGAAAGTAAAAGTGAAAACTTTGATGACATACATGCAAAAAGATTAAAAAATATTGCAAATGCTGCTTCAGGAGCCGGGGTTAAGCGATTTATACATGTGGGCGCATTGGGTTCCTTAAAAAATGCCCCAAGCAATTATTTGCAATCTAAAGCAAAAGGTGAACATTTTATAAGGCAGGAATGTATAAAATGTACATGGACAATCTTTAAGCCATCAATTATATTTGGTCCTAAGGATAAATTTATAAATCTGTTTTATACAATGGTTAAATATCTTCCGGTTATTTTATTAATATCCCCTTTTGCAAAGTTTCAACCTATTTACGTGAATGATGTAGTCGAAATAATAATTAAAAGTTTTTATGACAAAAAAACGTTTAATAAAAGTTATGATCTTGGTGGTCCAAAGATATATTCTTTCTTTGAAATAATTAAACTTATAGCTTTATTTCAGAAAAGGAGGGTATGGATTTTACCTCTAAGCAATAAAATATCTTATATTATGGTAAGTATTATCGAATGCTTACCATTAAAAATTATTACTCGAGATAATTTAAAGTCAATGTCAATTGATAATATAACAAAAACAAATGATGCTTATCAATTTAAGCAAAGATTAAAAACACTTGACGCATACTTGACAACTAAAAGTTCAAAGGGCTAATTATGAGGATATATTTGGTAGGAGGAGCAGTTAGGGATCAACTATTAAATATTCCGGTTGTTGATAAAGATTATTTAGTGGTGGGAAGCTCACCTCAAGAAATGATTGATTCAGGATTTAAGCCAATTGGTAAAGATTTTCCTGTATTCCTTCATCCAAAAACTAAAGAAGAATATGCATTGGCAAGAACAGAGAAAAAGGTTGGTATTGGACATAAAGGTTTTACATTTTATGCATCTCCAGAGGTTACACTCGAGCAAGATTTAGAGCGAAGAGATATTACAATAAATGCAATTGCACTTGATGAGAATAATAATTACATAGATCCATTCAATGGCATTGATGATTTAAAGAATAATGTTATTAGACATGTAAGTCCTGCATTTGAAGAAGATCCTCTGAGAGTTCTTCGTGTTGCGAGATTTAAGGCAAAACTTATCTCTTTCACAATTCACGAAAAAACTTATGACTTGATGAGTGGGATTGTTCGTAGTGGAGAAATTAATAATTTATCAGCTGAGCGTATGATGATGGAGTTAAAAAAGGGCTTCGAGCAAGAGCATGCATTTAGCATGTTGGAGGTTCTTAATGATTGTGGTGCAATAGATTATATTTTCCCAAAAATAGAATTTAAAAACAATAAGGACAAAATTAAGAATGTTTTAGATGCGTCCCATCACTTAAGTAAGTCCGCCCCAAATAAAAGACTACTCCTGTTCTTATTAGCTGCTAATTCTATTGACAACAATATTGATAATAGAATTTATGAAAATATCAATAAAATATCTTTACCATCATTCGAAAAAGGACTCATTAAGTTAATAGAAAAAAATATTAGTGAGCTTGTCCAATTTTCGAGTTTAGAAAATAGCAAGCAGTTAGATTTACTTTATAGTTTTGATTTCTTTCGACGACCAGAAATATTGAATGAATCTTTTGAGCTTTTAGAGTTAATTAAAAAAGATAACAAAAATCATTCCTTACTTATAGAGCTTTCAAGAAAATTAATTAAGAACTTTCAAAAGTTAATTAGAAATAACCAAAATGAAATTGATAAGTCATTATCAGGTGAGCAGATCAAAAAAGCCATTTATCAGGAAAGGCTATTATTAATTAAGAAATTATAGTGATCTTAATTTTTGTAACTCCTTGAGGGAAGATATTTTTTTATCAATGTAGATTGGTTTTTTTTTGCTCTTATTTATCCATATAGTTTTAATGCCGCAATACTTCGCTACCTTAAGATTATCTTTTTCATCATCTACAAAATATGCTTGTTCAATTCTATATTTAGATAAGAATTTCTTCATACTTTCTTTGCTAGGCTTACCATTAAAATTTGAATTTTCAATAAAATGAAAATCTTGAAAAAATCTACCAATATTGCAGTGATTGATTATGTTAAGAGCATATACTTTAGGTGCGTTAGTAAAAAGAATTTTTCTACCATCAAGATTGGATAAAATTCTCACCAAATTATATGCTGGAAAAATTAAGTCGCTATAGTTTTTGATATCATGCGTTTTGTTTAGAAAATTATTTGGATTAACATCATAATTCCTTATTAATCCTTTTAGGGTTGAGCCATAAGACATCCAATAATCTTGTCTTATTTTGTCAGCTTGATACTCGTTGATTTTTAATAGATTTTGTATATATCTATTCATTTTTTTATTAATGA
>CALKDJ010000168.1 GCA_938084195.1 uncultured Methylophilaceae bacterium | reverse complement strand
AATTGATTATATTGAAACAATGATAAGACCAATGGAAATAAATATATGAGCAAGTTATTTCCTAAAAAATCAGCATCTGCCCCAATTATTTATGCCTATAGAACTCCTGGAGTTATTGAAAATAAAGGGTTAATAAAGGTTGGCTATACTATTAAAAGTGCTCGTGAACGAATTGATCAGCAATTAAAAACTGGACACATAAAATATGAAATCCTCCTTGAGGAATTTGCGATTCGAGAGGATGGTTCGGCTTTTGATGATCATGCCGTTCATAAACAATTAATTGCGGATGGGTTTGTTAATGAGCAATTAGAATGGTTTAGGTGTGATGTAGAGGATGTGAGATCAGCTATTATTGCGGTGAGGGACGGATTGCAAACTAGTAGGGACCGCACATGGAATTTTAAGATGCGCCCTGAGCAAAAAGCTGCAGTGAATAAAGCTGCAGAACATTTTAGAAGTTTTAAGGCAAATGAACCTACTAAAACGCCACATTTTCTTTGGAATGCTAAAATGCGTTTCGGTAAAACTTTTGCTGCTTACCAACTAGCATTGGAAATGGGCTGGAAAAAAATATTAGTCCTTACCTTCAAACCTGCTGTTAAAAGTGCTTGGCAAGAAGATATTCATTGCCATAAAGATTTCGATGGCTGGCAATTTATTGCAAGAGATGAATTTGGGTATACAGAAGTCGATAAATCTAAGCCTTTTGTATGTTTTGGTTCTTTTCAGGACTTTCTTGGACGAAACTCAAGTACTGGAGGGATAAAGCCAAGAAATGAATGGGTGCATACAATCAATTGGGATTGTGTCATTTTTGATGAATATCACTATGGTGCATGGCGGGAAAAATCTAAAGATCTGTTTGAGGGAGATGAGACGGAGCATGCACTTGACCTAGGTGATGTAAAAGAATTTGATGCAGAAACGGAAGAGATACTGCCTATTACAACCAATCATTATTTATATTTATCAGGAACCCCTTTTAGAGCTATCGAATCAGGTGAGTTTATTGAAGAACAAATTTATAACTGGACTTATTCTGATGAGCAAAAAGCTAAAGAAGCCTGGAGAGATGACGATAATCCTTATGCATTGCTCCCACGTATGGTTATGCTTACTTATAAAATGCCAGATGATATAAAACAGATAGCTCTTTCCACTGAATTTAATGAGTTTGATTTAAATGTTTTCTTTGAGGCTAAAGGAAGCAGTGAGCATGCCAAATTCACTTATGAAGAAGAAGTACAAAAATGGTTAGATTTAATCAGGGGATCGCATAAATCAACTAGCCTTGATAATTTAAAGCTTGGTCACAAAAAACCCCCTATGCCTTTTTCTGATACAAGACTATTGAGCTTACTAAGTCATACATTTTGGTTTCTACCCAACGTTGCCTCTTGCTATGCGATGAAGAATCTTTTATCACAAAGACAAAATAACTTTTACCATGACTATAAAATTGTTGTAGCTGCAGGCAATAAAGCAGGCTTAGGAGCAGAAGCGCTCCCACCTGTATATAAAGCTATGAATGATCCCTCAAAGACTAAAACTATTACTTTATCATGTGGCAAGTTAACCACTGGCGTTTCTGTTAAGCCGTGGACAGGAATCTTTATGCTAAGAAACTCCTCTAGTCCTGAAACTTATTTTCAAGCGGCATTTAGAGTGCAAACTCCATGGACGGTTACTAATCCAGATGGAAAATCTCCTAATGCCGTAGAAATAATGAAAAAAGAATGTTACGTTTTTGATTTCGCTCCTAACAGAGCCCTGAGTCAGGTGGCAGACTATAGTCTTAGGTTAAATACGGGGGAAAGTAATCCTGAGAAGAAAGTGGAGGACTTTATACGCTTTTTACCTATCCTTGCTTATGATGGAAGCTCCATGAAAGAGATTGATGCGAGAGGAGTCTTAGATATTTCTATGAGTGGTACCACAGCTACATTACTGGCTAGACGTTGGGAAAGTGCATTACTAGTAAATGTTGACAATGAAACACTGTCACGCTTGATGTCAAATGCCGACGCTATGAGTGCGTTAATGAATATTGAGGGATTTAGGGCATTAAATCAGGATATTGAGACTATTATCAATAAATCCGATGCAGTGAAAAAAGCTAAAAGAGAAAAAGGGGAACTAACTCCCAAAGAAAAAAAAGAATTAACTGCCGAGGAAAAAGAATACAAAAGTAAGCGAAAAATGATTCAAGAAAAGCTAATTAAGTTTGCTACTAGAATACCTATTTTTATGTACCTAACAGATTTTAGAGAGCGAAGTCTTGTAGATGTCATTACTCAATTAGAGCCTGGCTTGTTTAAAAAAGTTACCGGTTTGGAGCAAAAAGATTTTGAATTGCTTGTAAGCCTCAACGTTTTTAATTACTCATTGATGAACGATGCCGTATATAAATTTAAGAGATATGAGGATGCAAGTTTAGAATATGTTGGTATCAATAAACATGCCGGAGAAGATGTTGGGCTATTTAATACTACTGTATCAGGAGAAGAGTATTCTGAAATGAAAAATGATTTATAGAATCAGACTAATTTTTACTTAAATTCATACCTCTGAAACTATTGATATCAGTGGCCCTCAGAAGGACATAATAGGAGTTTTTAGCTAGTTTGTAACAATATAAAAGAGCCCCTCTTTCACCCTTTAATAGCGTG